>JAENXG010000081.1 GCA_016649675.1 Methyloceanibacter sp. | reverse complement strand
TCGCACGATCGCGTGGTCAGGCACCCAGGGACGCCGCCCGCGCGCAGCGGCAACCGTCTCAGTGCGGATCGAGAGCCCCTCGATGTAGAGCGCAGAGGCACCTTCCGATTTCAGCATGCGCCGGTCGACGATGACCCGCGCTGCGCGGCATGTCTTTCCGATGGTGAAGGGCGCGATGACGATGTCGGCCAGGCGGCAATCCTCCTCGAGCGCGGCCGGATGGCGGATCAGCGCCACTGTCTTGCCCTTGACCGTGCCGATGCAGCCCAAGAGATCGCAGCGGAAAGCGCCGTCCTCGCTAGCGGCCGCAGCGGCGTCACGCTCGTCGCCGTCGGCGAGAAGCCAATTATCCACGCTGTAGCCCGCGGCCGTCGCGGGCGGAAAGACGAGGCTGCCGCCCTCCGACCTGAAAGCCGCGGTCGCGCCGTCCCGGTCGATGAGCACGTCGGGCCGTTGGCCCCCTGGAGCCAGCGCCAGCCCTGCGGCGGCAATGACCAGCCCGAGCGCCCGGGTTCGTGTCTGCCAGAGGCAGAGCCACAGGCCCCCGAGGACCATGAGCACGAGCGCAGTGCCTGAGATCGCGGGGAGCACCGTCACCGCGCCCGGCCACCCCGCCACCCAAACGCCGGCTTTGACCATCAGCTCGATGCCGAAGCCCATGGCTTTCAGCGGCCACACCTCGAGACCGAAGGGCATGGCAATCAGGCTCAGCACGGCCATGGGCATGATCAGTAGGCTGACGAGCGGCGCCGCGATCATGTTGGCGACGAGGCCATATTGCGTCATGCGATGAAAGTGGTAGACGGCAAACGGCGCAATCGCCGCGCTCGCCACGAGCGTCGTGACAGCTGCGCCCATGACAAGGCCCCAGCCCTTGCGCAGCGTCGCCCACACCAGGCTCACATCGCTCAGGCCCATGATCACCATATGCAGGCCGGAAATCGAGAGGATGTGGGCGAGGCCCGAATCGCGCATCGCCTGGTTGAGCTCCTCGGAGATGCCGCCGCGCTCGCCGGTGATGAGCGCGACCGCGATCTCTCCCGTCTCGCCCGACAGCGCCGCCCTGATGCGGGCGTTGACCCGGGCCCGGAGCGCGTCGACCGAGGCCCAAACTGCCAAGTCCCAAGGCGGGGCGCGCGCCTCCTTGAGGGCCTCGATCTTGCTCGTCGCGTAGCCGGTCGCGCCGAGGCTCGCGAACCAGGCCTGGCGTCCGAAGTCGAAGCCGCCGGGCTCGACGGGCTCGGGCGGAGGCTGAAGCGTCGCCTTCAGCGTGACGGCGTCGCCGATCCTGGCGCCGGCGCCGTCCTTGGCGGAATGGTCACGCGCACGCGGTAGGGACGCTCCTCTGGCTTGAGATCGCCCACCGAGATCACCCGCAACATGATCCGCGCCCGGCCCTTGTCGCGGAGCTCATGGGTCTCGATGAACCCCGTCACCGTGACGTAGCGGAGCTCATGAGCGAGCACCGGAGCGCGGACGATCTCGGTGCGAAGCTTGGCGGTGGCGAAGCCGGACGCGAAGGCGAGCAGCGCCCCGCCGATGGCGACGCCGAGGGGCGCATGTTTCGCGGCGAGGCATACCCCGATGGCGCCGAGCACAAGGGCCAGTGCCACACGCGGATCGGGTTCGCCAGCAAGGGCAAAATAGGTGATGATACCGCCGGCAAACAGCACGGGGAGCCACACGAACCAGCGATCCTGCTCGGCTTCGAGCGCGCGCGCGGCCGCTTCAAGTACCGCGGACGCGAGCCCGCCGCGGCTCCTCGCCGGGGCGCGATGCTCGCCCCCCCCACTCCTCTTCACCCCGGCTCGGCATGGTCGATGCCCAGAACAGGCAAAGGCGGCCCCGCCCGTGCCCTTACCCCGCATCTGCCCCCCATGCTACATCACGGCCGCGTTCCGTACCTAACCATTCACTTGGAAGCACAGCCTCTCCATGAGCGAAAAGGTCATCACGCGTTTTGCGCCGTCGCCGACGGGGTATCTGCATATCGGCGGGGCGCGCACCGCCCTCTTCAATTGGCTCTACGCCAAGGCCAAGGGCGGCAAGATGCTGCTCCGCATCGAGGACACCGACCAGGCGCGTTCCACGGAAGGGGCGATCCTCGGCATCCTCGACGGCTTGCGCTGGCTCGACCTCGAGTGGGACGGCGAGCCCCTCTATCAGATGACGCGCGCGGAACGCCACCGGGAGGCGGCGGAGCAGCTGCTTGCCGAAGGGAAAGCCTATCGCTGCTACGCGAGCCCTGAGGAGCTTGCCGCCATGCGCGAGCGCGCCCGCGCCGAGGGCCGCGCTCCCGGCTATGACGGCACCTGGCGTGACCGGGAGCATCACGAGGCGCCTCCCGGCATTGCGCCGGCGATCCGCTTCAAGGCGCCGCGCGAGGGCGAGACGGTGATCGAGGACCGCGTCCAGGGGCGCGTCGTCTTCGCCAACAAGGATCTCGACGACCTCGTGATCTTGCGGAGCGACGGCACGCCCACCTATAATCTCTCCGTCGTGGTCGACGACCATGACATGAACATCACCCACGTGATCCGCGGCGACGACCATCTCACCAACGCGGCACGCCAGACGCAGATCTTCAAGGCGCTCGGCTGGCAAACCCCGATCTACGCCCATGTGCCGCTGATCCACGGCCGTGACGGCGCCAAGCTCTCCAAGCGCCATGGCGCGCTCGGCGTCGAGGCTTACCGGGCCATGGGCTATCTGCCGGCGGCGCTCCGCAACTATCTCGTGCGGCTCGGCTGGAGCCACGGCGACGCCGAGATCATGTCGACCGACGAGATGATCCAATGGTTCGATCTCGATGCGATCGGACGCTCGGCCGCACGGTTCGATTTCGCCAAGATCGAGAACCTGAACGGCCACTATCTCCGTGCGACGCCCGATGCCGAGATCGTGCAACGCCTGAAGGCGCTCGTGCCTGAGCTTCCCGACGGCAAAGAGCTCGGCGAGCGGATCGACGCGGAGGGCTGGCGCAAATTGGAGCGCGCCATGAAGGGGCTGAAGGAGCGCGCCAAGACGCTGGTCGAGCTCCTCGACAGCGCGTCCTTCCTCTTCGCCAAGCGGCCGCTGACGATGGATGAGCAGGCCGCGAAGCTCCTCGACGCTGCCGGGCGGGAAACGCTCGCCGCTCTTCTGCCGCGGCTTGAAGACGCTTCGCCATGGACGCCAGAAGCGCTCGAGGCTTCCGTGCGCAGCTTCGCCGACGAGACTGGCCGCAAGCTCGGCAAGGTGGCCCAACCGCTCCGCGCTGCGTTGACCGGCAGGTCAACCTCGCCAGGCATCTTCGAGGTGCTCGGAGTGCTGGGCCGCGACGAATCTCTTGCCCGGATCCGCGATCAGGTGCATGTCGGCAATTGTGCTTAACATTTAAGCATGTCCACTTGTTGCACTGCGACACGAACGGCGCGATTATGTGGCACTGCAAAAACGAGTTCGCTAAGACCGCAACCGCTGCCAACGTTCTGCGTTCATTGGCGACCCGTCTTCCATAGGATGGTTAGAGGAGCCTTTAGATGAGCGTCGCAGAAAACCTCCGCACGTCGGGCGCGGCCGAGGCATCTGTCTTGATCGATGGCGCAAGGTACGACCTGCCGATCCGCAAGGGCACGATTGGGCCCGACGTGATCGACATCAACACGTTTTATCAGGATACCGGCTGCTTCACCTACGACCCGGGCTTCACCTCGACGGCGAGCTGCGAGTCTAAGATCACCTTCATCGACGGCGACAAGGGCATCCTCCTCTATCGCGGCTATCCGATCGACCAGCTCGCCGAGCACGGCACTTTCCTTGAGACCTGCTACCTGCTGCTCTACGGCGAGCTGCCGACGGCCGCGCAGTACGAGGACTTCAAGCACCGCATCACCATGCATACCATGGTGCATGAGCAGATGACCCGGTTCTACACGGGCTTCCGTCGCGACGCGCATCCTATGGCGGTCATGGTGGGTGTGGTCGGCGCGCTCTCTGCCTTCTATCATGACTCGATCGACATCAAGGATCCGAAGCAGCGCGAGATGGCGAGCATCCGCATGATCGCCAAGATGCCGACGATCGCCGCCATGGCCTACAAATATTCCATCGGTCAGCCATTCGTCTATCCGAGGAACGAGCTCGATTACTCGGCGAACTTTCTGCATATGTGCTTCGCCGTCCCGAGCGAGGAATACAAGGTCAATCCCGTGCTCGCGCGCGCCATGCGGCGCATCTTTATCCTGCATGCCGACCATGAGCAGAACGCCTCGACCTCCACGGTGCGGCTGGCCGGCTCATCGGGCGCCAACCCGTTCGCCTGCATCTCGGCCGGCATCGCCTGCCTGTGGGGGCCTGCCCATGGCGGCGCCAACGAGGCGGCGCTCGAGATGCTGCAGCAGATCGGCTCGGTCGATCGCATCCCCGAGTTCATCAAGCGCGCCAAGGACAAGAACGATTCGTTCCGGCTCATGGGCTTCGGCCACCGCGTCTACAAGAACTACGATCCGCGCGCCAAGATCATGCAGAAGACCTGCCACGAGGTACTCGACGCCGTGGGGCACGGCAACGATCCGATCCTGCAAGTGGCGCTCGAGCTCGAGCGGATCGCGCTCTCCGACGACTACTTCATCCAGAAGAAGCTCTATCCAAATATCGACTTCTATTCCGGGATCACGCTGAAGGCGCTCGGCTTCCCCACGGACATGTTCACCGTGCTGTTTGCCATCGCTCGCACCGTCGGCTGGATTGCCCAGTGGAAGGAGATGATCGAGGATCCGATGCACCGCATCGGCAGGCCGCGTCAGCTCTATACCGGGGCGGCCGAGCGCAGCTACGTGCCGACCGAGGCGCGCTGACGGCGCTTGAGCGGGCGGCTCACTCGTCTGTCTCGCCGGCCAGCTCGCCCTGCAGAAACAGCCCGTGCTGGTTGGCAGCTTCAATGGTGGCGGCGTGCTCGGCCATCAACACCTGACCTGCCGCCACGGCGATGCCGGCAAGACCGGCCGCTGCCGCCTTGCTGACCGTGTCGGGGCCGATCGTGGGGAGATCGACACGTTCCTCTTGCCCGGGCTTAGGCGCCTTGGCGAGAACGCCGGTACGGGCGCCCCGGCCCGCCCTCCCCATTTGCCGCAACTCGGCGCAGCGGACGAGCATGGCGTCGGTGCCTTCGGCGGCCTCGACCGCAAGGACATGGCCCTTGACCACGACGGCGGCTTGACCGACGTCGAGGCGCCCGAGCGCGCGCACCACTTTGAACGCCATGTCGATGTCGGCTCTGTCTTCGGCGGAGGGCGCCTTGTCGCCGAGCCGCCCCGCTCCCGCCAAAAGCTCGGGCGCCACGTCGCCCGCGCCGTGCACCCGATAGCCCTTACTCTCGAAAAAGCGGACGATGCTCGACAGCACATGGTCGTCGCCGCCTTTGCCGAGGCTGACCAGGAACGGCAAGTTCCGGAGGGCGCCGAGATCGAACCTGACATTGGCGAAGTCGGGCCGGTTGACCCCGCCGATGATGACGAGATCGCGACATCCATGGTCGTTGAGGGCGGCGAACATCTTGCCGATCTCGCCCATTTTCACCCAGGTATGGGAAAAACGCTCGATCGCCTCGCGCGCCTCGCCGCGAATGCCGACAATATGCAAGGGAAGCCCACGCGCAACGGCCGATTCGGCCAGCACGCAAGGAAGTGGACCCCGTCCGGCGATGATGCCAAGCGGGCCTTCTATCTTCGTCTCCTCGCGCGCCTTCGGCGCGTCGATGTCATCGGCTCGGTGCTGCGGCATTGTTCGGTACACAGAACGAGCGATCCGACTGGGTCTTGATGAAGTCGACGATCTGTTTGACGAGCGGATTTGCCGAGAACATGCTCTCCACGTCATCGAGCCGCTCCATCAGCGTTCCTTCGCTTGAGAACAACATGCGGTAAGCCTGACGGAGCTGGTGGATCTGCTCGCGCGGAAAACCCTTCCGCTTTAGCCCGACAATATTCAGGCCGCACAGATTGGCCCGGTTGCCGATCGCCATGCCATAAGGAATGACATCGGCGGTGATGCCGGACATGCCGCCGACGAAGGCATAGGCGCCGATGCGCACGAATTGGTGGACGGCCGAGAGGCCGCCGATGATGGCGCCATCGCCGATGGTGACGTGACCGCCTAACGTGGCGCTGTTCACCATGGTGACATTGTCGCCGAGCTCGCAGTCGTGGGCGACATGGGCGCCAATCATCAAAAGGCAGTTGGCTCCCACTTTTGTCGCCATGTGCCCCCCTTCGGTACCGGGGTTGATGGTGACGTGCTCGCGAATGATGGTCTTGGGGCCGATGGTGAGCGTGCTCGGCTCGTCGTGATATTTCACGTCCTGAGGAGCTTGGCCGATGCAAGCGAAGGGAAACACCCGGCAGTCGGCCCCGAGAGCCGTCCGGCCCGTGATCACGGCATGGGAGTGGACGACGACGCCGTCGCCGAGCTCGACATGGGGTCCGACCAGGCAAAAGGGACCGATCTCTACCCTCGTCCCAAGTTTCGCGCTTGGATCGACCACGGCGGTCGCATGGATGTTGGCCATGCTTGCCCGGCTAAGTCTCTACGATCACGGCACTGACCTCGGCTTCGGCGACGAGCGTGCCGTCGACATGCGCCTGCGCCCGGAAGCGCCACACACGTCCGCGGTGGCGCATCTTCTGAACATGATAGTGGACGGTGTCGCCCGGCACCACCGGGCGGCGAAAGCGGGCCTTGTCGATCGCCATGAAATAGACGAGCGGCGGCTGCTTGAACTCCTCGATATGGCGCATGCACAGAGCGCCGGCGGTTTGCGCCATGCCTTCGATGAGGAGCACGCCGGGCATGACGGGGTTGCCGGGGAAATGTCCCTGAAAATAAGGCTCGTTGGCGGTCACGTTCTTAATGCCGATGGCGGAGCGGTCGCCGTCCATGTCGATGATGCGATCGACCATGAGGAACGGGTAGCGATGTGGCAGAAGCCTCAGGATGTCGGTGATTTCCGCCCTCCCGAGCTTCGATTTCACTCCGCTCTCATTCATCCCGACCGGCTCCTCGTGGCTCGCTGCTAAGATTGGGCTACTCGCCCGTCTCGCTTGAACCTTCGCCATGATCAAGCTTCAAATCCTTGCGTTCGGCAAGCTTGCGCAACAGCGTGAGCTCCCTGAACCACAATTTTAGGGGCTTGGCTGGAGTGCCACCCCAGCGCACGCCCGGCGGCACGTCGCCCCGCACATTACTGCTCGCCGCGATCTGCGCGCCAGCTCCGATTTTGACATGCCCGACGACGCCCACCTGGCCGCCGATAGCCACGAAATCGCCGAGCTCCGCGCTTCCCGAGATACCGGTTTGCGCCACGATGATGCAATGCCTTCCAATCACCACGTTGTGCCCGATTTGCACGAGATTATCAATTTTCGTGCCCTCCCCGATAATGGTGTCGCGCAAGGCGCCCCGGTCGATGGTGGTGTTGGCGCCGATTTCGACGCCGTCTTGGATGATCACACGGCCGATTTGCGGCACTTTCAGGTGGCCCGGCCTGCCCATGGCGAAGCCGAATCCGTCCTGGCCGACGGCGACACCCGCGTGGATGATGACATGGTTACCGACCAGGGCATGGGTGAGCGAGGCGTTCGGTCCGATATAGCAGTCCCTGCCGACATAGACCCGGTAGCCGATCACGGTGCCGGCCGCAATGGTCGTGCCGCGCCCGATCTGCGCCTCAGGTCCGACCACGGCGCCACGCTCCACGGTCACGCCGGGTTCGAGAGTGGCCGTCGGATGCACGCCGGACGACCGGTCGGAGCCGTCCCGTTCCGGCGCGGCCTTGGGCTGCATCGCATCGGGATAAAACAGGGCGAGCGACCTGGCGAAGGCCCGGTAGGGCTCGGGGGTGACGAGGCAGGCCGTGCCGGCCGGTGCCAGGCGCGCGAATTTGGGAGCGACGAGGCAGGCGCTTGCGCCCGTCGCGGTAAAGAGCGGGAGATATTTCCGATTGTCGAAAAAGGAGAGGTCCCCCAGCTCCGCATGATCGAGCGTCCGCACATCCTTGATCTTGAAATCGAGATCGGCGCCGTCCGCCGCCTTGGCGTCGGCAGCCTTGGCGACAACGCCCAAGGAGAAGGGACCGGCCCGCTCGAAGAAACCCGGATGTTCCATCGAATTCCCAGCGGCAAGCGCCGCGACATACGTCCTGACGCGAAGCCATAGACGGAAATTGCTTCTTTTAGAAGTTCGTTGAGGCGCCGAAGCGGAAGAGCTCAGTCTTGTCGAAATTGGCCTTAAGCAAGGCCTCGGCGATATCGGCGCGGAGCGGGCCCAGAGGCGACTGCCAGATGATGCTGAATCCCGTCGACATCCGGACCTGCGAGCTATCGAAAATGAAGCTCCCCTCCCCGCAGGTTTTCCCAATATTCTTTGAGCTGCAGCCATTTGATCCCGGCGGTAGAGTCACAGACGCAGTGGCAAGCCCACTCGGATCCCAGAGCGAGCCGGCATCGACGAAAACGGCTCCTTGCATGCCGAGATTTTCAGGAAGGAATGGGATCGGGAAGCGGACCTCGGCGGTGGTCGCCCAAAACAGCTGGCCGCCGAGGGAGTCCTTGGAGCAGGGATGAACCCGCTCGCCGGTAAGCGGGTCCTCGCAGGCATCGCGCGGGCCGTAGCCGGCGCGCGCGAAGCCGCGCACCGTCTCGCCACCCTTGAAGAACAGGTCTTGCAGGCGAATGTCCTGGCCGCCCCACCCCTCGATGGCGCCGCCCTGCGCGCGGCCGACGAGAGTGATCTTGTTGGTGATGGGATAATAGCCGCGCGCGTCCGCAACCGACCGGATGTAGTCCACGTCGCCGCCGACGCCTGCGAGGTCCTGGGAGAACGACGCGAAAACGCCGGTGGTCGGCGCCTGAGGCAGATTGCGAGTGTCGTAGGCGATCGTGTAGCCCACGCTCGAGACGTTGACGGTGCCTTCGGATTGCTTCACGGCCAACGAGGCGTTGTTGGTGACGCCGAAGATCGTCTCGCGGTCGAACTTGTAGCGGAGGCCAAGTTGAGTGTCTTCGGCGATGGGGAAGCCAAGCCTGAGATCGCCGCCCGCGTCGCGCTGCTGGAACGAGGCCTCCTTTGTCAGATCCACAGTTTTGAAGAACGCGTCGAAGCCCGCCGCGAGGTTGCGATCAAGGAAATGGGGCTCGGTAAAGCTGAAATCGACCTGCGCCCGATCAAGACTTCCGGAGAAGCCGAGCCTGACATATTGGCCTTTGCCCATCAGGTTGCGTTCGGTGATGCTGATGTCGCCGATCACGCCCTCGCTCGTGGAGTAGCCGACGCCGAAAGACAGCTCACCGGTCGGCTGCTCGACCACCTTGACCACGATGACGATGCGGTCCGGCGCGCTGCCGGGATCGGTGTCGATGTCC
>JAENXG010000420.1 GCA_016649675.1 Methyloceanibacter sp. | reverse complement strand
GGGGAAAGCGCCTCGATGATGGTCGTTGCTTCGCTGGGCTCAGTGCCGGCCTTGGCGAACAGGGTCATCAAGGTGTCGCCGCGGCCGACATCCACCGACTTGGTCTCGGCGCCGGCGAGCAGGTCGTCGCTCAGCCCGCCGTCGTCGTCATCCTCGGCGTCGTCGCCGAGAACCTTCTTCTGGATCTCGGTGGTGTGGGGGGCGAGGCCGTCTTCGGGATGGTAGGCCGCCTGCACGAGGCGCGCCTGGCCGCCGCCGCCGATCGAGCCGGTCTCGTCCGTCGCGCCGGCGAGAGGCGCTTCGGCGTAGGCGAAATTCTCGGCGGCCTCGTTGACGAGCTGGCCGACCTCGTCGGGCCTGAGCTCGACCCCGTCAGACTGCGGCAGGAGCCCGCCCGCAACGTCCACCACGTTGACGCTTACCGCCTGCGGCGCATCGGCGGTATCGCCGCTGGCGCCAACCGGCGTCGCATCGGAATAGAGCTTGAAGGGATTGAAGGGAGGAAGCTCGCCCGCATCGGCCGGCATCTCGGTGGCGAGGCCCGCGACGATGCGGAGATAAGGCTTGATGGTGATGAATTCGCGGCTGCCTTGGCGCTCGATCACCGTATCGTGGATGACGTGGCGGGTGGCGAAGCCCGCGGCGGTCATCTGGATGCGGTCCTCTTTCTGGCCGTTGGGGCTTTGCCCATCGTTGGCGAGAGTGGCGGTCCTGATCGGCTGCAGCGCGGCGAGGCTGGCGCGCTTGATCGAACTCATCATGCCCGAACCGTCGGCCATGTTCATGGAGGCGTAGATGGCGACCCCGATGAGGCAGACGCCGACCATGCCGGCAAGGCACGTGCTGGCCAGCCATTTCAGGCGGCAGCTTGCCCCATCGGCGCCGGTTTCGCAGAGATAGACCGGCGGCAGCTTGCGCTCGGGCCTAGGCATCTCGGCAAGAAAAATAGATGGGAGTCCGCGAGCCTTGGCCGGCACGAGGGCCTGGCCTAGCTTACGACGCGCGAAGCGACCGCGGCGGTTAAACAATCCGCATTCCCCCCGTCTGTCGGCCGCCGCCCGCACGCCTTCTCGGCGTAATCTCTAACGTCCGGGCGGACAACTCCGAAGCGGTTGTTGTCCCTCTAGCGAGGCGGGACTGGCGCCGATGGGGAGTTCGTTTCCCTCGAGAAGCCCCTTTGAACTGACCTTGCACGCTGCCGATTTCCGCAGCTTAAGGATCGATCGAAGGATCTTCGGTCTTCTTAGGTATCCCCCATTCGGCGGGTTCCCTTAACCATACATAACCCCGTATGGTTACCACGCCGTTAACAAATGGAGAGTGGCGGCGCATTCGGGCAGGAATGTGGCCCCATTGCCACGATCCAGGAGAAAAGCGAAAACAGCTGTTGAGGGGTTAGCCGCCCCTTGACAAGCGGAGGGCCCCCGCTTAAATAACTGCTTCGCGCGGGTTGCTCCCAGCTTCTTGCGGGACTATTTGCGACCGCGCGATCCTTCGGACAGGAGCGGAGTTTGACCGAGACGGTCTCGGCATACTTGCGGCTGTCGTTGACTCTTGGTGGTAGATTTGCTTCCATCAAGGGTTCGGGAGGTGCCCATCGGCTCCCTTCCGAACGGCTCTTTGACATTGTGATATGAAGAAAGGGAAACGCGGACGGCGGAGTCCTTGCGTGCTGGCCTCTTAGGGGGCCAGCAACGAGACTCTGACGGTCTTGCGTTTTCATAAGCCAATAGGCGTGTTGCGCGTAATCCGAGAGGATTGCGTCGTTTCATGCTTGTTGGGAACTCGTCAAAACGCAGCGACCTCCTTGGAGGATTCCTCCAAGGATTATGTCAGAATCGAATTCTCAACTTAAGAGTTTGATCCTGGCTCAGAACGAACGCTGGCGGCAGGCCTAACACATGCAAGTCGAACGAGAAGCCACCTTCGGGTGGTGGACAGTGGCAGACGGGTGAGTAACGCGTGGGAACGTGCCTTTCGGTTCGGGATAACCCAGGGAAACTTGGGCTAATACCGGATACGCCCTTCGGGGGAAAGATTCATTGCCGAAAGATCGGCCCGCGTCGGATTAGCTAGTTGGTGGGGTAATGGCCTACCAAGGCGACGATCCGTAGCTGGTCTGAGAGGATGACCAGCCACACTGGGACTGAGACACGGCCCAGACTCCTACGGGAGGCAGCAGTGGGGAATATTGGACAATGGGCGAAAGCCTGATCCAGCCATGCCGCGTGGGTGAAGAAGGCCCTAGGGTTGTAAACCCCTTTCAGCGGGGAAGATAATGACGGTACCCGCAGAAGAAGCCCCGGCTAACTCCGTGCCAGCAGCCGCGGTAATACGGAGGGGGCTAGCGTTGTTCGGAATTACTGGGCGTAAAGCGCACGTAGGC
>JAENXG010000272.1 GCA_016649675.1 Methyloceanibacter sp. | reverse complement strand
AGTGCCACAAGCGGACATAGACGCTTATCTCGCACTCACTCGGCTAGGTTTTTGAGTGCTGCCCGAGTTTCGCTGGTAAGCGCCTTCCCGCCCTTGCAAGTCTCGTCGAGCAGGGCGCGTGCCAAAGGCTTGGCATAGTCCTTCTTGAAATGCTCAGCATCGAATTCCTTGGCGCGTCCCGCTAGGCTGGTCGCGATATAGCCCTCGCCGTCATCGCAAGCCAAACCGGCATGAAACCGCGCGAGGTCCTCAGGCGAGGGCGCCTTCGCGTTACCGGCGTAGTCCTCCCAGCTCTTTGCATCCTCCCAGTTTGGCGGCTCATGCCGCAGGATCGGATCGAGACGCGCAATAACCACCGAACGCACCACGGGGTCTGTGATTTCGGTATTGAGGACCTGCCTCAACTGCGCCTTCGCCTCCGGTGTGAGCGCCGACAGTTTCACGTCGGCCAACCCAAGCGGAGCGGGCGATTGATCGACGAGACCGGGAGGGAAACGGGCGAGCCAGATCTCCGCCGAGGCCAAGACCGCGCCTCGAAGCTCGGCCCCTTGCAAATCGGCATCCTGAAGTTGGGCCCCTTGCAGGTCCGCGCCCTGAAGCCGGGCGCCCCTCAGATCGGCGCCCTGAAGCTGCGCCCCTCTTAGATCGGCGCCCTGAAGTTTGGTGTAACTCAGATCGACGCCCTGAAGCAGGGCGCCCCGCAAATCCGCGCCTTGCATCGCCGCTGAGCTCATCTGCGCGCCCTGAAACTCCGCCTCTTTCAGGGATGCGCCCTGCAGCTGGGTATCATTGAGCCTGCCCTTTGCCAAACTCTTCCACAATTGCGCGCCGCGGAGATCCGCCCAGGTCAGATCGGCATGGTGAAAGTCTGAGCGGTTGAGCAAGGCGTAGCGGAAATTGCGCTCGCGAAGCACGATCTTGGCGTCGTCGTTGGCGCCGAGATCGGTGTCTTCCACGATGAGCACGCGATACGACAACAGCCATCGCCGCCACCATCCCTTATTGCCGTCGTCGGGGATGCGGTCATAGACGAGACGCCGCACGATGGGGTTCAACAGCTTCGCCTCGCCCTCTGCACCGATCCCGGCGGTTACGGGCGCAACAAACCCGAGACGCCGATCGATCCATTCGTCTGGAACCGTGGCGATCAACCAGCTGAAGCCGACGACGATCGGCAGCAGCAGAAGCACGAGCGCAACCTGCCGGCCCGAAGCCTCCCAGGCTTCCGCCTGCGGTCCCAGTCTGATGTCCCATTTTCGCTTCGGCGGCGCATGCTGCATGATCGGCGTGAGCAGGATCAGCATCGCGAAGCCGAGGATCACCGCGAAGCGATGCCAATAGGTGATCCACACCTCATGGAATGGGAGGAACTTGATCTGGAAATAGAGCAGCGTGACAATCGGCAGCACCGCGAAGGTCACATAGACGATCAGCTGCATCATCAGCCTGGTGATGCGATTGGCTTCGGGGCCGGCCAGGATCTGCGAGAACACGTAGGAATGCACCCGCTCGCGGGCGACGTGCCTGGTTCGTGCCTTCAGCTCGTAGGCGGCCAGTGCATCGGTGAACCTGCGATATTTCCGCGCCAGGATGACGTGCTGCACTAGGAGCGACAGGTACACCAGCAGCAGCATCGCCGGCGCGTATTGAAAGAAGCCGACGAGAGGAATGTCCGCATTGATAATGGGCAACCTGACCGGACTGTTGAGAAGCAGGTCCTTGTGGCTGACGGATGCGAGCGTCACCACCACATAGGTGAGAAGCAAGAGAAAGGCGAGCCAGGCGGTCCTGGCCGGATCGCTGGCCGCATTGGCTTCGTCGAGGAATCCCTTCACTTCTTGGGACAATTGGGGCGATTTTGCCATTCAGGTGGGTTCCGGTAGCCTCGCTGAGGATAATTTTGAAGCGGGGCTTGCGTCTGCGTTACACAATAGAGTCCACCTTGGGTCAACCGGACCGAGAGCAGGGCGGAAGGCGCTGCGTTGTTGCCTCCAGTCAGGCATCACTCTCTGCGGCGGGAAATGTCTGCTTTGGGTCACTAGCGGAAGTAGAGGCGCGTCTCCGATGCGTCCGCTCTTCCCCAAGCAGCAGACATTACTCGGCGCGGTCGGCACGTCCGTTTAGTGCCACGAGCGGACATGCCGGCGGCGAGTAATTGAGCCGACTTTAGCAGAAGCCGTAGTCAGCGACTGACACCTCTAGCCGCGATCGGGATCACGGTTTGCTATCGCTCCACTTGGAACGAAAGCATCTCCGCCGAACCAGCCCCGAAAGCCGTCGGTACGGAAATTCGATAAGGTAAGTAGAGCACAGTGCTCGGCAAAGGTACGAGCCAGACCTCGATCGCATCACTGTGCGAAGACATAAATTTGATGCCCCGATCGTCGGGCCGGAAACCTGAGATGGGGACAAACTTCACCCCGCACACCGCCGCAAGACCCGAATACCCATTAGGCGTTTTGCTTTCAACTCGCGTCTGCTGTTTAGGCTCCAGCACAATATTAAAACGAAGCTTACCGTCGAACACCGGTATGGTCTCATCGCATACCTTCAGGTCGGCTTCAGGAAGATTGGGACGCGCTCGAAGGAAGGCTCCGGTCATTGGATCGAGCACCCCACGAAGCTGCTCCTTTGTGACGAGAATATTTTTGGGATTTGGCCGCTTTTTTGGCGACGTCGAAACGGCTGAAACAGCGTCGCCAGCAAATGAAATACGAACATCACCGTGCTTGTCGCCCTCCGAATAGCTCAACGTGTACAGCGATGGTTGAGGGCCTGACTTGCTGAGCTTGCCCGCGCTCGTCGTGCCGCCGCTCCCCTCATAGATCAGTCCACCCAGAACGGAGAATCGACCGTCCCCCTTCATTTGGTAATCGGAGTCCCGCACAGTGATGACGAGACGAACATCGCCGAAATGAAGCCCGGCCCAATAAACACCGTAGTTCGCGGTGATCTGGGTGGCAGCGCGACCAGCATCCTCTGCCGAGGCTCCGCCGTTCACTAGGCAGGCAACGACCAGGTGAATGGCGAATGGCCTGAGAGTCATCCTGTTTGACAATACCCTGACCTCTTGCCCTTTGGGCTGAACTCATTGTCACCAATCGAATTAGAATTTCCATCCGTAGCGGGGCACTTCGTTCCGATAGCGCGGTTACGCGTCGCCAAACTTAACGCCCGGATACCGTGATCGCCAACATGAACAACGCGGTGCGCGACCTGCGGCAGGCCGCGCCGGAGGTAATGAAGACCTTTTCCGATATGGCCCCCGCGGCGCATGGTGGAGAAGCGCTGGACGGCAAGACCAAAGAGCTGGTGGCGCTAGCAGTCGCCGTCGCCACCCGTTGCTCGCCCTGCATCCCTTATCACGCTGAGGGCGCGGTCAAGCAGGGCGCCTCGCGCGCGGCGGTGGCGGAGACCTTAGCCATGGCAGTGTATATGGGCGCCGGCGGCCCCTCGGTGATGTACGCCGCCCAGGCGTTGGAGGCGGTGGATCAGATCACGGCGAAGGCAGCTAGTTCCGCATGACCGCGGCGGGGAAAGCATCACCGCTCCGCCGCGTCGGCCTCCGCCGCCTCAGTCTATTTCAGCGAGCCCTTTCCTTCGCTATGAGGTAGATCCAAGCCGGCGGATTGATAAGGAGGACGTTCCATGGACATGAACGAAATTCATGACTATGCGCGGCGTCTCTT
>JAENXG010000038.1 GCA_016649675.1 Methyloceanibacter sp. | reverse complement strand
TGTCAGGAGCATGGAAGCCGACACGCATATGTCCGGTCACTGGACCCCACGTCCTTCCAGCGGAAACACCTTGCCGGGATTGAGCAGCCAGTCCGGATCGAACACGGCCTTCACCCGCATCTGCTGAGCCAGATCGATGTCGGTATATTGCAGGCACATCAACTCACGCTTCTCAACGCCGACGCCATGCTCGCCGGTCAGGCAGCCCCCGAGCGAGACGCACAGCTTCAAGATCTCCGCGCCGCACAGCTCGACCCGCTCGAGCTGGAGCGGATCGTTGGCGTTGTAGAGGATGAGAGGATGCAGGTTGCCGTCGCCGGCATGAAAGATGTTGGCCACGTCGAAGCGGTAGCGCCGGCAAATCCAGCCGATCTCGTCGAGCGCCTTGGTGAGCTTGGACAGCGGGATGACGCCGTCCATGCAGTAATAATCGGACAGCTGTCCGATGGCGCCGAAGGCTGCCTTGCGGCCCTTCCAGATGAGTGCGGTCTCCTCGGCGCTTTGGCTCCGGCGCATCATGACCGGGTTAAAGTCCATGGCGATCTCGCCAATCTTCTCGAGCAAGGTATCGATCTCGTCCTCGGAGCCCTGCACCTCGACGATGAGGAGCGCCTCGACATCGAGCGGATAGCCGGCCTTGACGAAGTGCTCGCAGACATGGATGGCCGGCCGGTCCATGAACTCGAGCGCCACGGGAACGATGCCGGCGGCGATGATGCCGGCGACGCAGGCTCCGGCCGCCTCATTGGAGTCGAAGCCGAGCAGCATCGGGCGCGCCCCTTCGGGGGCCTTGAGCAGGCGCACGGTCACCTCGGTGACGACCCCGAGCTGGCCCTCCGAGCCTGTGATCAGAGCGAGGAAATCGTAACCGGGAGCGTCGAGACTGGCGCCGCCGATATCGATCACCTCTCCGCTCATCAGCACTATGCGGACGCCCAGAATATTGTTGGTGGTGACCCCGTATTTCAGGCAGTGCGCCCCGCCGGAATTGGTGGCGACGTTGCCGCCCACGGTGCAGGCGATCTGGCTCGAGGGGTCGGGCGCATAGAAGAAGCCCTCCGCCGCGACCGCCTGGGAGATGCCGATATTGGTGAGGCCTGCCTCGACGCGGGCCACGCGGTTGGGGAGGTCGATGGAGAGCACCTTGCTCATGCGCGCGAGGCAGAGCACGATCGCATCCTCGAGCGGCAACGCCCCGCCCGACAGCGAGGTGCCGGCGCCGCGCGGCACGATTTTGACGTGATTTTCATGGCAGAAGTGGAGGATCTTGCTCACCTCCTCGGTGGTGCTCGGCAGCACGACCGCAAGCGGCAGGCAGCGATAGGCGGTGAGCGCGTCGGTCTCGAAGGTGCGCCTGCCTTCCTGGTCGGTGATCAGGCTCGCTTCCGGCACGAGCCTCTTCAGCTGCCGCAGGATGTCGGTCCGGCGCTGAAGGACCGCGAGATCCGGATTTGGCATGGAAAGTTGCGACATCCTTGACTCCGAACGCCTCTAGCCAGTTCAAATATGGGCTAGCCCTAGTCTTTCGCACGCGCGCGGTTGGCGGGCAATACGCCCTGGCGGAAGCCCCGAGCTTGCGCGCCGCCGCCGCCGCAACCCGCAAGGCGTCGTTCGAGTTATGATGTCGCAGACGGCCTCTTTTTATGGCAGTTTAGGCTTCTGCTACAGTCAATAGAAATTGACAGAGCTGGGAAGAACGCTGGCGCATCGTCCAAACAGCAGGAAAACGCTGTGCGGACGTTACCTTAAGGAGGATCGGGATGAGGAAGTTTGGGCTGCTTGGGCTCAGTGCCATTTTGCTTGTGGCCATGAGTGGATCCGCGTTCGCCGAAGGCGATGCGACGAAGGGCAAAGCGGCCTTCCTCGTATGTGCGGCTTGCCATCAGATCGGGCCTGGCGCCAAGACGCTGATCGGGCCGGAGCTCAACGGCGTGGTCGGACGCAAGGCGGCGACCGTCGCCGACTATCCGATGTACTCGGCCGGCATGAAGAAGCTCGGCGCTGACGGCTGGGTTTGGACCGAGGAAAACATCGACAAATGGATCGCCAATCCCAAGGCGATGATCCCCGATTCGACCATGGCGCTTGCCTTTCCAGGCGTCGCGGACGCGGGCCAGCGGGCCGACATCATCGCCTTCCTAAAGACCAACCCCGCGCCATAATTGTCGCATCAGGGCGTGGCTTGAGGCGCTGGCGCTTTCGGCCCGGGGGTTGCTTGTGGCGCCGATGACGCTTGCGGCGCGGGGGCTTGAGGGCCGCCTGCGCCTTGAGCCTTCGCGCGGAATTTCTCGATGTCGTCGAGGACGGCTTTGAAGAAATAGTCCTGCTCGCCTTCTTCCTTGGCGACCTCCGCCCAGGCCGAGCGGAAGGATGCGAGCACGTCCTCGGGCCAGGCCTCGACGCGGACGCTGTCCTTGGCGGCAAGGCTCGCAAGGGCGTCAGCCTGGAGCCGGGCGCTGTCGGTCAGCGTCGCATGGAGCGTCTCCTGGCAGGCGGTCTCGACCAGGGTTCGCTGCTGATCGCTAAGCGTGCTCCAGCGATCCTGGTTGATGAGGAGCTCAAGCACCGTCTCGGGCTGGTGCCAGCCAGGCACATAGATGAGCTTGACCTTGGCCTGCAGGCCTTGCTGCTGATCTACCGCCGGCGTGTAAAGCTCGGCCGCGTCGATGTCGCCCTTGCCGAAGGCTTTGAGCAGGTCCCCGCCGGGGACGAGCACGGTGGTGGCGCCGAGCTGCGACATGACCAGGCCGCCAAGCCCGAAAATGCGCATGCGCAGGCCCTTGATGTCGTCCTTGCTCTTGATCTCCTTGGCGAACCAGCCGCCCGCTTCGGCGCCGCCGAAGGCGCAAGGGATGACGTGGACCTTCAGCCCCGCGTGATCGTACATCTCCTGATAGAGCGTCTTGCCGTTGCCGGTCTCGAACCAATCGAGATAACCCTTGCCGTCAGGGCCGAACGGAAACCCCGAAAAGAGCGCCGCCGCAGGGAGCTTCGCCGCCCAGAAGCTCGCCGTGGCGAAGCCCGCATCGACGCCGCCGCTCGAGACTTTGTCGAGAATGTCCTGCGGCTTGGTGCCGTCTCCCGGCTGCTTCAGGTCGAGAACAAGCGAGCCTCCTGAGCGCTCCTTGACCAGCTTGGCGAGACGCGCCGCCGGCTCGCCGAGGCCCGGCAGATGCGTGCCATAGACGATCGGGGTGACGAGGCGCACCGGCTCTGCCTCGACCGCCAGGCTCTGCGAGGCCGGCAGCAGCACGAGCGCAAGGAGTGCCAGGGCCCTTGCCTGCATCACGCTTCCTTCCTCCCGCGCCCCGCCTCTCGATTTCCGATTTCTTGAGTCGCGCCGCCGATGCTACATCCTGGCTCCCACCTCCCGCCACAAGATGCAAGAGCTCGACCAATTGATATGAATTCGGCGCCTGAAGCTTCAAAGCAAGGTCCGCTGGTCGGCCTCCTGGTCACCTGCCTGGTCGACCTGTTCCGGCCGAATGTGGCGTTTGCCGCGATCAAGCTGCTCGAAGCGGGGGGCGCCCGGGTCGAGGTGCCGCGCGCGCAGACCTGCTGCGGCCAGCCCGCCTATAATTCCGGCGACCGGGCCGATGCCGCCTCGGTCGCGCGCCAGGTGGTCAAGACCTTCGAGCGCTTCGACTATGTCGTGGCGCCGTCCGGCTCGTGCGCCGGCATGCTGAAAGTCCAGTACCCGCGCCTTCTTGCCGACGATCCCGATTTCGCCGATCGCGCCGAGGCGCTCGCCGGCAAGACCTTCGAGCTCACGAGCTTCCTCGTCGATGTGCTTCGCCTCACCCATGTCGATGCAAGCTTCCGCGGCAGCGTCACCTATCACGATTCCTGCTCCTCGTTGCGGGAGCTTCATGTGCGCGAGGCGCCAAGGCGGCTCCTTGCGAGCGTAGACGGTCTCACCCTTGTCGAGCTTGCCGAAAGCGAAGTGTGTTGCGGCTTCGGCGGCGCCTTCTCGGTCAAATATCCGGATATCTCCGGCGCCATTCTCGAGGGCAAGCTGCGCAACATCCAAGCCACGGGAGCGAGTTGCGTGCTCGCCGCCGATCTCGGCTGCCTCATGCACATCGCCGGCAGGCTCGCCCGCGAGCGCGTAAGCGTCGAGGTGCGCCACGTGGCCGAGGTGCTGGCCGAGATGACCGAGGCTCCAGCAATAGCCGCCCCGCGGCAGACGCGCTGAGTCGCCCGCGCGCCAATGGATAATTCCAGCAAGTCCTTCAAGTCCAACGCCGCTCACGCCCTTGCCGACGTGGAGTTGCAGCGGGCGCTGCAGAACGTCAAGCGCGGCTTCGTCGTCAAGCGCGAAGCGGCGAAGGCGAAACTCCCGGAGTTCGACAAGCTCCGTGACGAAGCCCGCGCCATGAAGGACCACACGCTCTCCCATCTCGACCTTTATCTCGAAGCCTATGAGCGCAAGGTGACCGAGAGCGGGGGCGTGGTGCATTTCGCCCAGACCGCCGCCGACGCCCGCGCCATCGTGCTTACGCTTTGCCGCGCGCAAGGAGCCAAGCTCGTCACCAAGGGCAAGTCGATGATCTCGGAGGAGATCGGGCTCAATGCCCATCTCGAGGCGTCAGGCATCGAGGTGGTCGAGACCGACCTCGGCGAATATATCGTGCAGATCAGGGGCGAGACCCCAAGCCACATCATCGCCCCCGTCATCCACCTCAACAAGGAGGAGATCGAGCGCGACTTCCGCCACGTGCACCGGCAGTTCCCCGCCACGCGGAAGCTCAACCAGGCCCAGGACCTCGTGGCGGAAGCGCGCACGGTGCTGCGCGAGAAATTCCTGAAGGCCGATGTCGGCATCACCGGCGCCAATCTCCTGATCGCCGAGACGGGCTCCTCGGTGATCGTTACCAATGAGGGGAACGGCGATCTGACCTCGACGCTGCCGCGCGTCCATATCGTGGTCGCCTCGATCGAGAAGGTCGTGCCGACGCTCGAGGACGCCGACGCCATCTTGCGGCTGCTCGCCCGCTCAGGCACCGGCCAGGAGATCACCACCTACACGACGTTTGCGACCGGGCCCCGCCGGGACGGCGACCCCGACGGACCGGAGGCATACCACGTCGTCCTTCTCGACAATGGGCGGAGCGAGATGCTCGGCAGCGTCTTCGCCGACATGCTCCGCTGCATCCGCTGCGGCGCCTGTCTCAATCATTGCCCGGTCTATGGAGCGATCGGCGGGCACGCTTACGGCTCGGTCTATCCCGGGCCGATGGGCGCGGTGATGACGCCGGCGTTGGTGGGCATCGATCACGCGCGCGACCTTCCCCATGCTTCGAGCTTCTGCGGCCGATGCGAGCAGGTCTGCCCGATGGAGATCCCGCTGCCCGATTTGATGCGGGCGTGGCGGGAGCGCGACTTCGCCAGAGGCAACCCGCCGCTGCGCGAGCGTCTTCTGCTCAAGGCCTGGGCGTTCGCTGCAAAGCGTCCGCGCCTCTATCACGCCCTCGCCAATAGGCTCGTGCCGCTTCTGGCTTGGTTTGCCCGAGGAAGCGGCAGCATTAGCCGGTTGCCGTTCGGCAAAGCCTGGACGGGCACGCGGGACTTCCCGGCCCCGCAAGGCAAGACCTTCCAGGCGCTCTACGCCGAAAAAGAGCGGAGCCAACGCCAATGAGCGACCGCGACGAGGCCCGCGCGACGGGCTTGGCGCGCATCCGCGCCGCCCTTGGCGTGACAGAGGACGACGCCTATCGCCGGGCTGCGGTCGCCGACCGCCTGAAGCGTCATCCGCGCGGCACCATTCCGGCGCGGGCGCCGAAAAGCCCCGAGGATTGCGTCCCGCTTCTGACCGACATGCTGACGAAGCAGGGCGCCGATGTGAGCCGCGTCGCCACAAAGGAGGCCGCGGTCGGGGCCATTGCCTCCTATCTCGGCTCCAACGGTCTGCCGCCCCGTTTACGCATGGGGGCCGATCGTGTCCTCGCGGCGCTTCCCTGGCGAGAAGCCTGGGACATTGAGCGCGTCTTCGGACGGGCCGAGCCGACCGACAAAGCCTCTCTATCGCGGGCGACGGTCGCCGCAGCCGAGACCGGCACCTTGTTCCTCGTCTCGGGCGCCGATAACCCGACCACCCTGAACTTCCTGCCCGAGGCCCATATGGTGCTGGTCGCAGCCAGGGACATCGTCGGCTCTTATGAGGAGGCTTGGGACCGGTTGCGGGCGGTTTACGGCCCCGGGACGCTGCCCCGCACCGTCAATATGATCAGCGGCCCGTCGCGGACGGCGGATATCGAGCAGACCATCGTCAAGGGCGCCCACGGCCCCCGCCGCCTCCACGTGCTGATCCTCGGTTAGACGATGAATCGGAAGCGCGTAGTGCCCGCTTCCTGCGCCTTGCGCCCCAATCCCGCGCTCACTTCCGTTCGCGTCATGCTTCGGTTATGGTGCAACGCACTCTCCCGTCGTGGATGATTTTGCTAAAGTCCGGCCCAAGACCGGATCGGGGTGGCCCCTAATGCAACTTGCGGTATGGCTGATCGAGCGTCCTCGCTGGTTCAAGCGGACCCTACTGATCCTCAACGACCTCGTGGTGCTGACCGTCGCGTTGTGGGCCGCTTATTCGCTGCGACTGAGCCAGCTCTACGTGCCCGATACAATCGCGCTGATCCTGCTCATGGTCGCGGCCCCGGTGATCGGCGTCATCGTCTTCTATATGCGCGGGCTCTACAAGCTCGTGACCCGCTTCATCGGGCCTGAGGGCACCACCCGCATCTATAGCGCGGTGATCATCGCCACCGTGCTGTGGGCGCTGGTCGTGCTGATGAGCGGCATCAAGGTCCATCCGCGTTCGGTGATCGTGATCTATGGCCTGATCGCTGCGGGTCTTATTCGCCTCAGCCGGCAATGGGCCGCCGCTCTTCTGCTCAGGGCCGCGCCTCAGCATAAGCCGGTGAGCTTCGACGAACGAAAACCAGTCATCATCTACGGCGCCGGGACCATTGGCATCCAGCTACTGCGCGCCCTGAACGAGACCGGCAAATACAAGACCGTCGCCTTCATCGATAGCAATCCCTCCCTCGCCGGGCAGGTGGTGCACGGCGTCAAAGTACTCAGACCCGAGAAGATCGCGCGGGTGATCACCGACGAGAACGTGAAGGAGGTGCTGCTTGCCACCCCTTCGGCGCTCCGCGGTGAGCGGCGCCTCGCCATCCGGGTGCTCGAGGCCTACCCGGTTGTGGTGAAAACGTTGCCAGCGCTTGAGGAGATCGCCTCGGGGCACGTGGAAGTCAGCGACCTGAGGCCGATCGACGTTGAGGACCTCCTGGGGCGCGATCCGGTGGTCCCCAATCTCGAGCTGTTGACCACCAATGTGCGCGGCAAGGTGTTGATGATCACCGGGGCCGGCGGCTCGATCGGCTCGGAACTCACCCGCCAGCTGCTCAGGCTCGGGCCGAAGACGCTCGTTCTGTTCGAGCTGTCGGAGGTAGCCCTCTACGAGATCTCCATGGAGATCGAGGAGCTGCAGCGCCGGCTACGCTTAGAGGCCGAACCGGACGCGCCAGCCGCCACGACGGTCGTGGAGGTGCTCGGGTCGGTGCTCGACCGCAAGCTTATCTCGCGCACCATTCAGGAGCTCGGGGTGGAGGTGATCTACCACGCGGCCGCCTACAAGCATGTCCCGATCGTCGAGGCGAACCCCTTCGCGGGACTGCAGAACAACACCTTCGGCACCCTTGCCGTCGCCGAGGCGGCCAAGGAGCTCGGCGTCGACCGCTTCGTGCTCGTGTCGACCGACAAGGCCGTCCGCCCGACCAATATCATGGGGGCGAGCAAACGCCTCGCCGAGCAGATCCTGCAGGCGCTCGCTCAGGAGCGCGGTGGCAGCACAATCTTCACCATGGTGCGCTTCGGCAATGTGCTCGATTCGTCAGGCTCGGTGGTCCGGCGCTTCCGCAGCCAGATCAAGGCCGGTGGCCCGGTGACCGTCACCCATCCCGAGGTGATCCGCTATTTCATGTCCATCCCCGAGGCCGCCCAGCTCGTCATCCAGGCCGGCACCATGGCGACCGGCGGCGAGGTCTTCGTGCTCGAGATGGGGACGCCGGTGAAGATCGACGATCTCGCCCGCACCATGATCCGCCTGTCGGGGCTCGAAGTGCGCGACGAAGGCCACCCCGATGGCGACATCGCCATCGAATATGTGGGCCTTAGGCGCGGCGAGAAGCTCTACGAGGAGCTCTTGATCGGCGAGAACACGACCGGCACCAGCCATCCCCGCATCTTCAAGAACTCCGAGCCGATCGTGCCCTTTGAGGAGCTCGCCACAGCGCTGGAACGTCTCGACGACGCGATGCAGAGAATGGACGAGACCGACCTGCAGGACCTGCTGCGCGCGACCGTCGAGGGATATGTGCCGGCAACAACCGGCCATCCCGTCGCGCCCAAGGGCGAATGGCAGCCCGTCTCCCGCACGCTGCATTAGAGGGGATGCCGCTCGATCAGCCTGCGCTTTGGGCCGCCATGGTGGCGGGGTGCGCGGGCCTCTCAGCCCTCCTGGTCCTTCTGTTGAGACCGCTCCTCGTCCGCTATCTCTTGGCGCGGCCGAACGCGCGCTCCTCGCATAAGGTCGCGACGCCGCAAGGCGCAGGGCTCGCGGTCATGGCGACCCTGCTGATCGGCTGCGGACTTGCGCTCCTCCTGTGGCATCCCGCGCCGGAGCCGAGCCTCGTTCCGGTGCTGGCGATCGCCGTGGCGCTCACCATTCTCGGCGCGCTCGACGACGCCCACGCGCTCCCCGTCTCCTGGCGCCTCATCGGCCAGACACTCGCGGCCCTCGTCATGGCCTTCAGCCTGCCCGACGGGTTTCAGGTTCTTCCCGACCTGCTTCCCCTTGTCGTGGAACGCGCGCTGATCGTGCTCGGCACCGTCTGGTTCGTGAACGCCATAAATTTCCTCGATGGGCTCGACTGGATGACGGTGGCGCAGGTCGTGCCGATGACGCTTGGCATCGCGGCCTTGCAGGCTTTGGGAGCGATCCCCGCCACGGTCGGGCTGCTCGCGCTCGCGCTGCTCGGCGCCGTGCTCGGCTTCGCCCTGTTCAACAAGCATCCGGCCAAGGTCTTTCTCGGCGACGCCGGCAGCCTGCCGATCGGTTTCTGCCTCGCCTTCATGCTGGTCTTTGTCGCCAAGGCGCACCTGGCGGCGGCGCTTCTGCTATCGCTCTATACGCTGGCCGACGCGACGCTGACTCTGTTCCGCCGCATTATCGACGGGGAGCCGATCCTCTCGGCGCATAAGACGCATTTCTATCAGCGCGCGGTGGAGGCGGGCTTAAGCGTGCGGCAGGTGACGGCGCGGGTTTTCCTGCTTGGCCTCCTTCTCACCGGCCTTGCCGTCGCTACGGTGCTCGCCCGCTCGTTCTTGGTCGATTTTTTATGTCTCGGCCTCGGCGTGCTCGCGACGGGGCTCGTGCTCTACGCTCTGGCGCGGGGCCGCTAGATGGGCCGCCGCGTCCTCATCACCGGCGCCTCGGGTTTCATCGGCAGGCGGCTTGCGGGCGTCCTCGCCAAGGTCGGCTGGCAAGTCAGGGCCGCCTCGCGCGATCCATCGAGCATCCAAGCGGAAAGCGGGATCGAGCGCGTCGCCATGCCCGACCTGGGGCGTCCCGCCGATTGGTCCGCGCTGCTCGATGGCGCAAGCCACGTCGTGCATCTCGCCGGCATCGCGCACGCGCCCGGCTCCTTGCCCGATGAGCTCTATACCCGCATCAATGCTGACGCCGCCGGTGAGCTTGCCGAAGCGGCGCGCGGCAGGGTGACGCGTCTCGTGCTCATCTCCTCGGTACGGGCGCAAGCAGGCCTCTCGGCGGATCATCCCATCACCGAGAAGGATGCTGCGCTCCCCACCGACGCCTATGGACGTTCGAAGCTTGCGGCCGAGCGGCTCATCGAGCAAAGCGGCGTCGCCTTCACCGTGCTCCGCCCCGCCGTCGTCTATGGCAAAGGCGTCAAAGGCAATATTGCGAGCCTTGCCACGCTCGCCAGGACACCCATGCCGCTCCCGTTCGCCGGCCTCGACAACCGCCGTTCGCTGCTCGCCCTCAAGAACCTCGTCTCGGCGATCGCGCTTGTGCTCGTCTCGGAGCAGGCAGCGAACGCGACGTTTCTCGTCGCCGATGCCGAGCCGATCAGCGTGGCCGACCTCGTCACCGCCATGCGTGAGGGGCTCGGACGCCCCCCTCACCTCGTGAAGGTGCCGCTGGGCGCCGTCAAGCGGCTGATGAAGTCCTTCGGCAGGGAGGCCGAGTGGGAGCGCATCTCGGGCGACTTCGTCATCGACGCCGCGAAGCTGATGGGGATCGGCTGGCGCCCGGACGTGGCGACGCGCGACGGTATCGCCAAGATGATGCGTGCCGAGAACGGCGCTACACAGCCCTAAGCGCATCGTACAGCACGACGGTCTGATGCCCGATGGCCTCGGCCGAGAACTTGCTCTCCACCAACGCGCGCGCGGCCTTGCCGAATCTGTCCCGCAAGGCTGCGTCACCCGCGAGCCTCGCCATGGCGTCGGCCAATGCCCCGACATCATCGACCGGTACCGTGAGCGCGGTCTCGCCCTCGATGGCGATCTCGCGGCAGCCAGGCGCATCGGTCGCGACCATCGCCCGCCCGCAAGCCGCAGCTTCGAGCAGGCTCTTGGGCAGCCCCTCGCGGCGGGAGGCAAGCACGGCGAAATGAGCGCGCGCCCAGACCGTCCTGATATCGGCCACGTGGCCGAGCCATTCGATGCCGTAGAGGCTTGCGAATTCGCGGAGTTGCTCGGGCGCAAGCGAGCCTGGATTCTCCTTGTCGCAGTCGCCCGCGAGCAGGAGCTTGAGTGTCACTCCTCGCTTGCCGAGGAGGGAGAACGCATCGATGAGGGTGAGCACACCCTTGTCGGCGAGCATGCGTCCGACATAGGCGGCGGTTACCGGCGGCGGCGGCTCGGGCAGCGGGGTCAGCGCCTTGGTGTCGACGCCCGAGCCCGGAATGAGCATCACGGTCGAAGGCGGCACGCCAAGCGCGATGACGAAGGCGCGGTCGTCGGGATTCTGCACCACGGTCCTGCTGCGCTTCCGGTTAAGGAGGTGCCGGAGCGCGAAGCGCACGGCGCGCCGCGTCGCTCCGCTCACCCGCGCCTCGCCGATGAAGAGCGTGCCGAGCCCGGTAAGGCTGTTGACCACCGCAGTGGCGGAAAGACCGAGGCTCGCCGCTGTCCCGAGCAGAACGGGCTTCAACGACACGTTGTGGAGGATGTCGGGCTTGAGCGCGCGAAGGAGGCGCCGGAGCTCCCAGATCGCGGACAGGCTGCCGAGCGGCGAGAGGCTGCCCCGGCTCCAGTTGAGCGCATGCGGCACGAAGCCTTCCTTGGCGATGGACGCCGCGCCGTCCTTCAGCCGAGTCGCGACATGCACCTCGTAGCCGGCTTCCTGCGCGGCCCGGGCCATAGGCAGCCGGTGCGACAGAAAGTACCAGTCCTCGGTGACGACATAGAGGAGGCGGGGGGCCATGAAACGGCTTGTATCAGCGCGGCGCCGCTTGCGAAACAGCCCCGGCTCTTCCTGCGCCCCAACTCTTCTCCGACTGGCGCGGAAGCCCGTAACGCGCTATGTTAACGGTAATCAAGAGAGCTGCTTCGGGGGACTTCTGCGATGAAACATCTCGGTCTCGTCCTGGTGCTGTGCGGCGCGGCAGGTTTGGCCGCAGCACCGCGCACCGCCTACGCTTTCGATATCGAAGGCCAGAACGCGAGCCTCCAGGACGGCTCGTCCCACTTCGCTTCTCCGTCGGCGCAATTGTTCAATCCCGACTACAGCAAGGGCAGCTCGCTCGCGCTGCCGTTTATCGGCAACAGCGACAGCAGCACGCATGTGTCGGATTACGGTAATTCGATCGCCATCCCAGGACCTGGGGTAGACCGGCCCGCACCCGCCTGGGCCTACTCGGCCCGGTAGACCGCGCCCCCGGGACTTAGCGCTGGCGATCCCCACTCTGTTGACGATGCGAAGCACTGAGCAAGTCAGAAGCGCTTGCTCGTGCGGATGGCGCCGGCGGAACATCCGGAGCTTGGCTTAGGTTCCTCTGCAGCAAGAGAACGGGGCGAGGCCGAAGACGATGTCTAGGCCAGGAGATGCAGAGAGGCGCCGGCTTCGGTCGGCGCCCTTTTTCGAGCGTGCGTGTCCCAAGAGTCACAGCGTCCGAGCGCAACACAAGCTAGAATTGATTCGTAAACGAGGACTACGGGGGATCAATCCATGCGTCTCTTTTTGGCTTGCGCCATCATCATCACAGCAACGATCGGACTTGGTGGCTGCTTTGGCCATCACGAGAAGGCCGTGGCCACCACGCCACTGAAGCTCGGTTAAAATGACGGCTCGATAGCGCCCTTTTTTTCTCCAGCAGATGCCAAGACCCCCGGCCCACTCGGTCGGGGTCTCTTTTTATTTACGTCTTCTTGCGATCCCCAAACCACCGCACCCCTCTTTCGCCCGCCAGCAACTTCCTTGGGTTACCCGGATAGTTTTAGGTGGGGTCTTAAGGCCGTTAAGGGGTGGTACCGCTGGGCGAATTCGAATCGCCGACCTCTTGATCCACAGTCAAGCGCTCTAACCAACTGAGCTACAGCGGCATAGCTTCCCAAGCCTTCGCGGGCGAACCTAAGCGGAGCCAAGACCCGTTGCAAGCGTGAGCAGGCTGCTCCTCAGAGTGAAGGCGAGGTCTGAACGAAGCGAAAAGCAAGCGGCGGCAGCCCTAGACGCAGAAAGGCCCGGAGCGAACCCCGGGCCTTTCGCGCGCTACGCCGTACTAGCGCTCAATCTCTCAAGCAACCTGCACGGAACCGCAAGACGGTTATGGCTTGCGGATGGCCTCGAAGGAGCGGGACACCTGGTCCTTGATCGGCTCCGTCGTGTCGGCCGCGATCTTGGTCGTGAGTGCCCGGATCTCGCCCGCCTGGCTCGCGAACACGTCGAACTGATGGCGGATGAAGGCCGACTGCAGCTCGACGATCTCGCCGAGGTTCTTGGCGGCGGCGAGGCTCTTGGCAAGGTCGAAGGCGGAATTGAGATTACGCTGGGCGAGGTCAATGAGCTTGCGGTTGAAGGCGGTGGCGCCCTGGCCCGCGGCATCGAAGGATCGCTCGAGCGAGTCGAAGGCCTCTTCCAACGCCTCCTTGCCCCGCTCGTAAGCCTCGCGGCTCTGGTTCACCGTCTTCTCGGCGAGCGCGCGTACGCTCTCGGGCACGGTCGTATCGAGCTTGAGTTTCTCGAACTCCTGAGCGGCTTGACGGAAGCTATCGCGCGCCTGCTCGGCGGCAGCCTGGGGAGAATATGTGTTGCTCATGTGATGACACCTTTCGCTTGGACTCGTTTCGCTGGGGCACGCGGGCTTGGCGCCTATGCTCGCAAAGACGCGCCCCGCGATGATATTTTGTTGCACTGCAATATAATTGTTGCGCTGCGGCGGGGCAAGGGCGCGAGGGCTTCCGTCAGCACTTTTTTAGCCTTGCCGACGAACTTCCCTGCTTTCGCGCTATGCAAAATACCGAATTCGCCTAAATTTAGTGGATGAGTCGAGTAAGAGCCCCAACCTTAGGTGGGGCGAGTGGCTGAGCTGAGATTTTGCGCGTAGGCGCCAGAACGAGCTCCTTCACGTTCCTTATTGGGGCCGCCCATGGCCGACCTCAGACCGCAAAGGCGCATTGAGTTGGAAGGCGACCGCGAGGCGCTGGAGCATATCGCACGTGCGCTCGAGGGCCGGGTGCTGCCGGGACCGGGCTCTACCCCGCCGGCCGAGGAAAAAGGTGGGTTGGAAGCCCTCGCCCTCACCCCGCAAAGCTTGAAGCTCTTGCTCGAGGCGATGCCGGCTGCAGTCGGCATTCTCGCTCACGGTGCGCTGGTCTACGCCAATAGCGCCTTCGCCTATGCCTTCGGTTATCGCTCCTCGGCCGAGATGCTTGAGGCCGGCGGCCTCGATGCCATCATCCCCGGAGGGGCAGCGCTCGTTCAGCCCGACAAGGGCACCGAGCGGAGCGTCCCGATCGATGCGCTGACCCGCTCGCGCCGGAGACTGAAGGTCGCCTTTGCGCTGAGCCCTCTCGACGCCGCCGAGGACATCACGCTCTTGCGCCTGATCGACCAGGCGAGTCTCGAGGAAGGAGTGCCCGTCGCGGAGGCGAAGCTAGACC
>JAENXG010000486.1 GCA_016649675.1 Methyloceanibacter sp. | reverse complement strand
GCGCAATCCAGCGAGCGGTCGATTTCGTCACCGAGCGGCTGAATGGAGAGGACGGGCTCGGCGCGATTTTTCCCGCCATGGTGAATTCGCTGCTGATGTTCGATGCGCTCGGCTACAGCGCGGACGACCCGAAGGTCCGCACAGCAAGGGACGCAATTGAGAAACTGCTCGTGATCAAGGAGGACGAGGCCTATTGCCAGCCTTGTCTTTCGCCCGTCTGGGATACTGCGCTTACGGCGCACACTCTGCTCGAGGTGGGAGGCGGAGAGTGTGAGCAGCGAACTTTGTCGAGCCTCGAATGGCTACGCCCGTTGCAGGTGCTGGACACTGTCGGCGATTGGGCTTCCACACGTCCCGGCATTCGGCCCGGTGGCTGGGCCTTCCAATATGCCAATCCCCATTACCCCGATCTCGACGATACCGCCGTCGTGGTCATGGCCATGGACCGTATTTCGGCCCGCCTGCAAGATGAAACAAGCGCCAAATTCGGGGCGGCTATAGACCGGGCAGTAGAATGGGTCATCGGCATGCAGAGCGAAAATGGCGGGTGGGCTGGTTTCGATGCTGACAACGAACATTATTACCTGAACCAGATTCCGTTCTCCGATCACGGTGCTTTGTTGGACCCCCCGACCGCTGACGTCACGGCACGTTGCGTGTCGATGCTCGCCCAGCTTGGGGCGTGCTCCGGCAAGAGCGAACCTCTCGACAAGGCAATCGCTTATCTGTTGCAGACGCAGGAGAAGGATGGAAGCTGGTATGGCCGCTGGGGCATGAACTACATTTATGGAACCTGGTCCGTGCTGTGCGCCCTCAACGCGGTAGGCTTGCAGTCGACGTCGCCCGCAGTCCAGAACGCGGTGCAATGGCTGCTGTCCATCCAGAACTCCGACGGCGGCTGGGGCGAGGATGGCGACAGCTACAAGCTCGATTATCGGAGCTATGAGCCCGCCCTGAGCACGGCGTCACAGACGGCCTGGGCGTTGCTTGGCTTGATGGCTGCCGGCGAGGCCGACCATCCGTCTGTCACCAAGGGTATCAGCTACCTCCAAAAAGAACAGGGTGGGGACGGTTTTTGGAAGGAGCCGCGCTTCACCGCTACCGGCTTCCCGCGTGTCTTCTATTTGCGCTATCACGGCTATGCGAAATTTTTCCCGCTTTGGGCACTCGCTCGTTACCGCAATCTGAAGGCCGCCAACACCACGTCTGTTCTGGTCGGGATGTGAGCGAGGAATCGCGAGCGCCGGGATACGTGATCGCCGCGACCGGGCTTCGTGCCGAGGCGCGCATCGCCACGCGATCGCCTACTATCAAAGTTGCGGTGGGGGGCGGCAATGCGGAAAGGCTCGATCGGCTCATCCGGCAGGCCATCGCAGAAGGCGGCAATGCCATCATCAGCTTCGGGGTTGCCGCCGGGCTCGCGCCGGAGCTACCGGCGGGTACCTGCCTCGTCGGCTTCGAGGTCGTGCATGGCGGCACCCGCCGTACCGCCGATCCGGCGTGGGCTTCACGTTTGAAGGCAGCGCTTGCATTCGCTGAATCGGCGACGATTGCCGGCGTCGATCGGCCCCTGAGTAAGCCTTCGGAAAAGCAGGCCCTTCATATCGAGAGCGCGGCGGCCGCCGCCGATATGGAGAGCCACATCGTGGCCCGCATCGCCGCGGAACATGGGCTGCCCTTCGCCGTCTTGCGTGTTATCGCCGATCCTGCCGAGCGGCAAATACCACCCGCGGCGCTTGCCGGCATGAGGCCGGATGGTGTGATTGACGTCCGGGCTGTGCTCGCCTCCCTTGCGGGCACTCCAAGTCAATTGCCGGCACTCGTTCGGCTTGCAGCCGACACTGGGCGCGCCATGGCAGCGCTACTCCGCTGCCGCGATCTCCTCGGCCCCGGCTTCGGCTTTCGCGATCTCGGTTAGCTTTTGCTGGACGTGGCGAGAAAACACATATTCGGCCGGCCGCTGGCCCTCGAGCGG
>JAENXG010000531.1 GCA_016649675.1 Methyloceanibacter sp. | reverse complement strand
CTTCAACAAGCGGAGCGTGTTGGCGAGATGGCTGCGGCTCTTGCCGATGACCTTGGAGAGGTCCTCCTGCGTATAGCCGTGGCCGTCCATGAGCAGCTTGTAGCCCTCCCCCTCCTCGATGGCGTTCAAGTCTTCGCGCTGGACGTTCTCGATGATGGCGATCTCGACCGCTTCCTGGTCGGAGAGCGCGCGCACGACGACCGGCACTTCGTGAAGATGGGCGAGCTGGGCCGCCCGCCAGCGCCGCTCGCCGGCGACGATCTCGTAGGTCCCCGCCTCCCCTGAAGGGCGAACCACCAGCGGCTGCACGAGCCCCTTCTCGCGGATCGAGACGGCAAGCTCCTCGAGCTGCGCCTCCGGGAAGTTCCGCCGTGGATTGAACCGGCCGGCCTTGAGCGCGCTCAGTGCTACCGTGCGCTGGCCCTCGGCTTCGGCAGCGTCGGGGTCGAACCCCATCATATCGGCCAAGCCGCGAACCAGCCGCTTCTTTTGCGGGTTTGCTGTCATGACGAGGCTCCTCCCCTGATCTTCGGCATCGAGATCTTGCGCATCGAGACCATCACGCCACACGCATCCGCCGCTCGCGCTCGATCACCTCCGAGGCGAGCTGAATGTAGGCCTGGCTGCCGGAGCAGCGATAATCGTAGAGCAGCACCGGCTTCCCGGCCGACGGCGACTCGGCCACGCGCACGTTGCGCGGAATGATGGTGGTGTAGACCTTGTCGCCGAGCACGCGCCGCACGTCGTCGACCACCTGGTCGGAGAGCACAGTGCGCTGATCGTACATGGTGAGCACCACGCCATGGATGATGAGCTTGGGATTGAGGCGGACGCGGATCTCCTCGATCGTGCGCATCAGCTGGGCCAGGCCCTCGAGCGCGAAGAACTCGCATTGCAGCGGCACGAGGACGGCGTCTGCTGCGACGAGTGCGTTGATAGTGAGGAGATTGAGCGAAGGCGGGCAGTCGATGAGGACGTAGCTCGGCGTATCCTCCCCCTCGCCTGCCGCGGCGGCGGCGATGACGTCGCGGAGCCGGTAATGGCGCCCCGCAGTTCCCGATTCGCGCTCGAAGGCGATGAGATCGATGGTGGCCGGCACCAGCGAGAGGCGCGGCACGGCCGTCGGCACCCTCGCCTCGGCAAGTGTCGCCTTGCCGCTCAGGACGTCGAAGGTCGAGACTTGGCGGTGCCGGTCGTCGACGCCGAGGCCCGTGCTGGCATTGCCTTGCGGATCGAGGTCGATGATGAGCACGCGCTCGCCGACGGCCGCGAGCGCCGTGCCGAGATTGATGGCGGTGGTGGTCTTGCCGACGCCGCCCTTCTGGTTGGCCAGCGCAAGCACACGGGTGCGGCGGCGCATGGAGCCGGTCATGGTGAGTTCGTCCGGGAGCGGGCGCGCGGACGAAGCCCGGTCATCTCGACGATGTGGGAGCTTGAAGAGGTCAGGCTCGGGTGGAGCCGGGAGCTGAACTCCCAGTCGCGCCTTGCGGCGTCGATCTCGGCTTCTGCCTCACGACCTTTCAGGAAGAGCCCCCTAGTCCTTGGTCCGAAGAACGGCGCTGCGAGCTCGAAGCGACGCGGGCTCGGCGCCAAGGCGCGCGCGGTCACGACATCCGGCTTAAGGCTGTGGGCGCTTCGGGCGAGATCTTCAATGCGCATGGCGTGGATGTCCACAGGGGCCTTGGTCTCGCGGGCGACTTCGGCAAGGAAGGCGCATTTCTTCTGGTTGCT
>JAENXG010000298.1 GCA_016649675.1 Methyloceanibacter sp. | reverse complement strand
CCGCTGGCTATGGAGTCGGTGCTTTTGGCGACCGGCCGCGAGGAAGGCGGGTTTAGCCGCCGTAGCGCTCGGTGCGGATCATGGCGGGGGCGATGCCGGTGGCGATGGCGCCTTCAGCTGCCGCCTCCACGAAGGGATTGCCGCCGCAGATGAGGAGGTGGCGCGGCGGCGCGGGCAGCCTGGCCACGAGCTCCGCCACCATGGCGGGATCGACACGGCGGCCGAAGTCCTCTGCGCGCCGTGGCGCATCGCGGGTGAGCGCGAGCGAGAGCTTGAAGCCATCGTTCCGGTCGTGCATGGCGATCAGCTCGTCGCGGAAGATGACGTCGTCGAAGGTCCGCGCCGAGAAGAGAAGCAGCGCCGGCACGTGGGAGCCTTGCGCGGCGCGGTGGCGGAGCATCGACATCAGCGGCACCACGCCCGAGCCGCCGCCAAGCAGCAGCAACGGGCCGCCATCCTCGACCGACCAGACGAAATGCCCGCCGATCGGTCCGCGCAGCTCGATCGCGTCGCCGACCTCCGCCACGTCGTGGAAGAAGGGCGACACCTCGCCGTCGCCAAGCCGCTCGATGGCAAGCTCGATACCGTCGGTCCGTTCCGGCGCCGAGGCGATGGAATAGCTCCGCTCCGCCTGGTAGCCGTCGGGCGCGGTGAGCCGCACGTCAACATGCTGTCCGGCGCGGAAGGGAATGGGGGCGGCCGGTGCGAAGAGGAAGCTCTTTACGCGCGGCGTGTCGGCGGTGATGGCGGCGATGGTTGCGTCTTGCCAGTGCAGCTTGGGATCGCCGGGCGACGATGGCGGCGGGTCAGTCACCGGTGAAGCGCTGCTCGCGCCAGGGATTGCCATAGAGGTGATACCCGCGCAGCTCCCAGAAGCCAGGCTCGTCGCGCTGCGTGAACTGCAACCCGCTCACCCACTTCGCCGATTTCCAGAAATAGAGATGCGGCACGAGCAGCCTCGCCGGGCCGCCATGATCGGGTGGCAGCGGCTTCCCCTCGTAGTGAAGCGCGACCATGGCCTTGCGGCCGACGAGATCGGCGAGCGGCACATTGGTGGAATAACCGTCGAAGGAATGGGCAAGCACGAACTTGGTCGGAGGCGATGTGAGGGAAGCAGCGGCGAGAATGTCGTCGATCAGGACACCCTCCCATGGCATATCGAGCTTCGACCATTTGGTGACGCAATGGATGTCGCGCGTCTGCCTGGTCTGGGGCAGGGCATTGAACTCGGCCCAAGTCCATTTGGCGATCGCGCGCGGGCCGACCTTGAGCGTGAAGGTCCAGTCCTCCGTGCTGATATGCGGCGTGGGGCCGGCTGAGAGCACGGGGAAGTCTTCCGTCAGCGACTGACCGGGCGGGAGCCGCTTGGCGATGTCGGGCGCCCGCTGCCGTCCGGTGAATCCGCGCGTGATCATTTGTCGCTCCACCATATTCAAGCCGTGGCCGTTCAGACCATCGGTGCTCATCTTCATTTACGATTGAAGCCCGGCGAGGGTCCTCCTCTTGCGGTTTTCCCATCGCCCTTGTCGAAATCGATGAAGGCGCGGAGCGCTGTGGAGCGACGCAGATTAGGGGTGCGACAACAGAGACCCACTGCCCCGCTTGGGAACGGACCTCAGGCCCCACAAGTTTGAACGAGGCAGAAGCAAGGATACCGACCATGGCAAAGCTCGACGCAAGCAAATCGGGATCATTCAAGATTGGTGGCGATATCGAGGTCCACCGCCTCGGCTTCGGGGCCATGCGCATCACCGGCCCCGGCATCTGGGGCCCGCCCGCCGACAGGGCGGAGGCGCTCCGCACCCTCAAGCGCTTGCCCGAGCTCGGGATCGATTTCATCGACACCGCGGATTCTTACGGCCCTGACGTATCCGAGCAGCTGATCCGCGAAGCCCTTTACCCCTATGACGGCATCCTGGTCGCCACCAAGGCCGGCTTCCGGCGCCCCAGCCCTGGGGTGTGGGAGATGGACGGGGACCCTAAGCGCTTGCGGGAGCAGGCAATTAAGAGCCGCGAGAAGCTCGGCGTCGAGCAGATCGGGCTGTGGCAGCTGCACCGCATCGACCCGAAAGTGCCAAGCGGCGAGCAGTTCGCCGCGATCAAATCGCTGCTCGACGATGGGATCATCAAGCACGCCGGGCTCTCTGAGGTCTCCGTCGCCGACATCAAAGCGGCCTCTAAGATGTTCACGGTGGCAACGGTGCAGAACCGATACAACCTCATCGATCGCGGCAGCGAGGACGTGCTCGATTATTGCCAGACGAACGGCGTCGGCTTCATCCCGTGGTTTCCGCTTGCCGCCGGCAAGCTCGCGCAAAAGGGCTCGCTCCTCGACAGGATCGCCAAGGCCCATGGCGCGAGCCCAAGCCAGATCGCGCTCGCCTGGGTGCTCCAACGCTCTCCCGTCATGCTCCCCATTCCAGGCACCTCGAAGGTTGCCCATCTCGAAGAGAATGTCGCTGCCGTGAATATCACACTGTCTGACGAAGAGTTCGATGCGCTGGACCGCGAGGGCCGAAAGGAATTCGCCGCGGCGTGACGAGCCTTCACTTTTCAGCGGGTTGGACGGGCTTGCCCGTTAAGTGGCCGTAGAGCGCGAGCGCCCGGTTGACGTAGGAAGCCTCCGGCACACCGAGCTTAGACGCCAACTGCTCGCCCGCGAAGGCCAGGCCGTAATAGCGGAAGACTCCAGGCGACTCCTGCTCGACGAAATGCACTGATTGCAGGTCGCCCGCATCGAACAGCGTCAGCATGTAGCTTCGCACCGGCGTCACGTTCTCGACGGCGACGACAAATTTGCCCGGTGCGAGGTCTTTGACCTGCATCCGGTAGACCACCTCTTCCGAGGTCCGATTGTCCTGCTGCGCGAAATAGAGGTCTTGCCCGCTTCTCATCTCGGCAAGCGAAAAATCGGAACGCGAATGGCCGGACTCTGGCCCGTCAAGCGCGTTTGCGCTGGTAATCAGCGTGCGCCAGCCCCCATCCGTCACCGACCAATATTTCAGATCTTTCAACGTCGAGATGGCGCCGAAGTGCTTCAGCAGATCGTCGCTCGTGCCGCGGGAGCGAAAGCGGCCGGCGAGGGCCACGAGCACGCCATCGTCCTTGGCCGCCCAGCCGAGGCAGGACGGCGGCTTCCAGGATGCGAGATCCTGACCGCTGATGACTTGAACCGCCGGGCGCGCGTCGATGGCGGCATAGTCGGGAACAGGCGGCACGCCGCATGGCGGAGTGAGGCTCTCTGCCGCGGCAGCTTGTCCCGCGCAGACCAGAATCACTGCAATGGCGAGCCATGATCTCACGACGTGAAGCTGTACCGCGTTCGGCCAAACTGTAAAGCCCCGACCTTCGACATGATCGAATTCGTAACGCCTAGCGCATAGACTGGCGGGGCTGTCCCCTTCAAGAGGCTCGAGGAGGGCCGAATGCTGCGCGAGGAGCTGATCTTTGTCGGG
>JAENXG010000274.1 GCA_016649675.1 Methyloceanibacter sp. | reverse complement strand
GGCGACGTAGTCGCCGAGACCGCCGAAGTTTCCCATTGGTGGAAGAATCTCGGCGACAAGACTGCCGTGCTCATCTCCGCCGACCTGCTGAAGGATGCCAACGACAAGAACATGTAACGCCCCCCTCCCCCGGATGTGACGCCCTCCTCCCCGAGCGGCGTCATATCCGCTCTTTTTGCACGCTCAAGGAGCGAGGCCATGACCGTGACCCATGCCGTCGCCGCCCCGCACCCCGAGTCGCACAGCCACTCCGCCGGCGCGCTCCTGCGCTTCTTCGTCATCGCGCTCACGGCATTCCTCACCGTCGTCGACCTGTTCGCGACGCAAGCCATTCTTCCCTCGCTCACGCGTCATTACGGCGTCACGCCGGCCGCCATGGGCTTTGCCGTCAACGCCAGCACCATGGGCATGGCGGTGGCCGGGCTCGCGGTCGGCTATTTCAGCCGCGAGATCGACCGGCGAAAGGGCATCCTCATCAGTCTCCTTCTGCTCGCCATCCCGACCGCCCTGCTCTCGACGCTGCCCTCTCTCACGGTCTTCACGCTTCTGCGCGTGGCGCAGGGCTGTGCATGGCCGCCGCCTTCACCCTCACGCTGGCTTATCTCGGCGAGCACTACAGCGCCGCCGATTCGGCGAGCGCGTTTGCCGCCTACATTCCCGGAAACGTGGCGAGCAATCTGATCGGCCGCCTGATCTCGGCGGGCGTTGCCGATCATTTCTGGCTGTCCGCCAACTTCTATTTCTTTGCCTCGCTCAATCTGCTCGGCGCCGTGCTCGTCTATTTCACCATCGAGAAGACCCCGCCGATGAAACACGTGGGCGAAGGCATGAGCTCGCATTTCGAAGCGTGGGTCATGCATCTCAAGAACCCCTCCCTGCGCGCAAGCTTCGCCATCGGTTTCTGCATCCTGTTCGCCTTCATCGGCACCTTCACCTTCGTGAACTTCGTCCTGGTGCAGCCGCCGATCGGGGTCGGCGCCATGACGCTCGGCTTCGTCTATTTCGTGTTCTTGCCGGCAATAGCCACCACGCCGCTTGCCGGCCGCGCCGTGAAGCGTTTCGGCACGCGGCCGACCTTCTGGGCTGCGCTTTGCGGCCCTCGGCCTCCCGCTCCTGGTCCTGCCAAGCCTTCCTGCCGTGCTGATCGGCATGGTGCTGGTCGGCGCCGGCACCTTCTTCGCGCAGGCCTGCGCCACCGGCTTTGTCGGGCGGGCGGCGACATCGGACCGCGGCTCGGCGAGCGGGCTTTATCTTGCCAGCTATTTCTTCGGTGGCCTGATCGGCAGCGCGGTGCTCGGCCTGATCTTCGACAGGTTCGGCTGGACGGCGTGCGTCGGCGGCATCGCCGTGTCGATCCTCGTCGCCGCCCTGCTCGCCGTCTTCCTCAAGACGCCGATGGCGCCCGAAGCGATGGCGCGGTGACCCGGCGGCGGGGCTCTCGCGAGACCCGGCACCTGGACGCCTCTTCGCTGCTTCTTTGATCTAGCGCAAAGAAGCTCGAGGGCAGGAAGCCCCATGATCCCTGTGGGTGGAGTGGGCCATTTCAGAGCGGGTCGTCTCCCTCCGCCCGGCGTCCCCGGCGAACGCAAGAATGGGGGCGTTGCACCGACTTGAGGTTCCACAGGCGCCCCGCGCCTTGCGGGCCTTACAAAAGCCCGGCTTCTAGCCGGGCTTTTTCTTTCTGGGCCAACGGTCGCGACCGAGCGCGGTTCTAAAATGGCCCGCGCATTAACGCTTTTCTAAGCGGATCGCGGTGAGATGGAGGAAGTACCGCGTACCCGTGTCGAGTGAAGTATCAGTAGAGGGATTCTCGTTATGCGCATCATCCTTGCTCTTGCCGTCATGGCCGCGTCCATGACGTTGGGCGGCTGCTTCCATCACAGCCAGCAGGCCTATATCACCGAGCTGCCGCCGCCCCCGCCGCCCCTCAAATAGGCCAAGGCAAGAGCGTCACGCCGCGGGCCCACCTGCCCCACGCTTGAGGCTTTTGCAGGCAAGACGTCATGGCCGGACCTGTCCTTGGGGGACCCCCAGGACGGTGCCGGCCATCGACGCTTTCCACCTTAACGAAACCGGGGGATCTACAGCCCGCCATTGGCGCAGGACCCCACCCACAGCAAGAGCAGGATGGCGGCGCCCGCGGCGCCAAGCGCGACGAACGCGTTAAGCCAGCTCTGCTTCCTGAGGGCGCCCGCAACATCGCCGTGATGCAGCTCCTCGGCGACCCTCACCCAGAACACGTCGAGAAACAGCACGGTGAGCAGAAAGCTGAAGGCGATGGCGAGGAGCTGGATCGCCGATATGCTTGTGCATGCGCCCATGACGGCTTCTCCTATTCCGCCGCCAGCTTGCGGGGCTCGCCCTGAAAGCCGGAAGGCTTGCCGGGCTCGATCTCGGCGCCCGGCTCGGCTCCCGGCGTCGGCTCATGCAGGACCACGCCGTCGAGCAGCCCCCACTCCCCGATCCAGGCCTGTCGCTCGAGCGCGCGCTTGGTGTCGGCATGACCGGTCTCCCAGCGGTTGTTGATGCCGGCGGGTGAGAAGTCGATGTCCTTGGTGTGGGTCTCATTGTCGAGCCTGGGGCTCAGGAGCCGCACGACATGCATGCGCGTGTCGCAGCGATAGCCGGCCAGCTCCTGGTAGAGCGGATTGTTCTTCTCCTCGTCGGGCACCGAACTCCAGCAGGTTGGTGATGACGTGGCGGAGCTTGTGGGTCTCGCGCTGGCGCACGATGTGGCTCGCGATCCGGCTCGAATATTGGATGTCCTTCTGGCGATTGGGCCTCGGCCAGCGGCCCCGTGTTGATGCGGCAATACGGGCACCAATGGCCGCGATGGAACGTCATCGCCAGAGGACCTTCGCCCAGCAAATCGTCAAGGGTCACGATATGCCCCTCCTCGTCGGGCATGGCGAAAGGCGGCATTGGATCGCCGGGCTGAGGGGCTGCCTGGCCGGCATCGTACGCCTTCAAGCGGCCGACCATTCGATCCACGGCCTCCTGATATCCCGAGATCAAATATCGCGTCGCCTCGCTGAAGGCCTCAAGCCGCTCGTCCAGGGATGCATCCATGTCGCGGCAATAGAGGAAGGCCTCTTCGAGGGTGGCGAAAGCCGGATGTCTCATGCATTGGCTCCTCTGCCGCCGGCGCGGCCAGATCTGCGGTGAGGCTTGTCCCCTGCGGACCCCGGTACAAGGGACCGCACTCAGTCGTTGTTCCATCGGGCTAGCCAACTCACCCGGCGCTTCGCATGACTTCTCGACTTTCCTAGTCGCGCGAACGCGCTTCTTGAGCTTCCGATCGTGGCAGTTTTCTTGGTCATTGGGGGCTACTCCGTTTTTTCCGAGAATGATGCGCTCATTCCACGTCGAGCGTAGCCCGATCAAACAGGGTGCCTGGCTTTTAAGGAAATAGCGTTGGCCGATGGATGCGATAGCTGCCGCCTATGGGGCGCGGCAGCGCCTTGCGCGTCATACCGGCGGAAGCCGGTATCCAGCACAAAGAAGATCGAGATGGATTCCGGCTTTCGCCGGAATGACGGAGGGTGGCGTTTAGCCCCCGGCGCGGAGGTGGCTCAAGAGCTCCGCGCTCGGATAACCATCGGCCGGGAGGCCGAACTTGATCTGCATGGCGCGAATGGCGTCGCGGAACTG
>JAENXG010000506.1 GCA_016649675.1 Methyloceanibacter sp. | reverse complement strand
GGCCAAACCGGTGGATCAAACGTCGTTTGGGATGCCGGGGACGACGGAAACGCCGAGAGCACTACGCAGCCCGCCCATGGCTACCGGGGAACCCCGCCGTCTGCTATCGTCCACGCCGTTCCAGAGTTCATCTGGGGAATGTCGGCCCAAGTGAGTTTCGACGTCCTCACATTGTTCGGCCTATTTGCCGTCACGGCGATGCTTGTCTTCTATGAGCTGGAAGACCGCAGCCCGTGGTTCATACTCGCATTTGCCGGGGCCTGCGCCCTCGGTTCGGTTTATGGCTTCCTGCAGGGAGCCTGGCCTTTCGGGCTGATCGAAGCGATTTGGACGCTCATAGCGGTTCGCCGCTGGTGGAGACAAAGAAGCCCCGGCCGAAGTGACCGAGGCTCGCTCTGAAGTTCAGGAGGGCGACCCTCTGGCGAAGGATCACCCGTGCCAATCCTACCACAACCCCGGCTAAGTGAAATTGGTTTGTGAAATATACAATTGCCCTAATCTTACCCGCTCTTACGAAGCTCCCCATGGAAGCTCCAACAACCAACCGTGACGCCGATCCACGCAGCTCACGCACCTTCTGGGCGCTTACGCTCGGAAGTGTGGGCGTTATCTACGGCGACATTGGCACGAGTCCTCTTTATGCCTTCCGCGAGGCCTTGAACGCCGCCATTAGCGGCGAAGGCGGATTGGTCAGCAGCGAAGCGGTAGTCGGTGTGTTGTCGCTGATCCTTTGGGCGCTCATGGTCATCGTGACCGCCAAATATGTGCTGATCCTCTTGCGCGCCGACAACAAGGGCGAAGGCGGTATACTGTCGTTGACGGCGCTCGCCCAACGCGCGCTTGGGCGTCCCAGCACGGTCATTCTCACGCTGGGCATGATCGGCGCGGCGCTGTTTTACGGCGATGCGCTGATTACACCGGCGATCTCGGTCTTATCCGCGGTGGAAGGTCTCGAGATATTGAAGCGCTTATGGGCAAAACGCGGGAGCGACTGACCTCACTTCCTTCTTCTTCGAAGCGAAGGACTAAACTCCGCGCTGGACGATAGATCGCCGGGCATAGCGTCTTGCAGCCAGCCATTAAGCGAAAATGCCTCGAGTTGAGATAGAGGCAGTCGCTGCTACCTATGCCGGCTCAAGCTGATTTGCTCTGACACTGCCCGCCACCGGCTATCCGACGGAACCGTAAGCTCGGCGCTGCATTATGCTTTCGGCATTAGCGTTCCCACGATCCTTCATCAACCATGAACCGCAAGCCCGATCCCTTCGGCCGCGACGCTACTCGTCCCTACCAAATACCGCTCAAAGGTTGGTGGCAAGTGGCTCAAAGGGTGTGGAGCGAAAGCAATCGCGACAATCTCTCGGTGGTGGCGGCGGGGTGCGCCTTCTTCGCGCTCTTTGCCATCTTCCCCGCGCTGTCGGCGCTGATCTCGCTCTATGGTTTGACTGCGGATCCCGCGACCGTGGAGCAGCGCTTCGGCATGCTTGGTTCCGTGCTGCCCACCCAAGCCTACGACATCGTGATCGAGCAGATCCACCGTATCTCCGCAGCGTCGGGCGGAACGCTCGGCTGGAGTCTGGCGGTGAGCCTGGGCCTGGCTCTTTGGAGCGCCAATGCAGGCACGCAAGCCTTGTTCGCCGCGCTTAACATTGCCTATGGGGAGCCTGAGCGCCGGAGCTTCGTCCAATATTATTTGAATGCCTTCACCTTCACGATTATCGGCATTCTTGGGGGCGTGGTCATGCTTCTCGCCATCCTCTACGTGCCGATCCTGTTCGCCGTCACTGGCTATTCCCATGCCTTCGAGCTCGTCATCGGTGCGGTGCGCTGGCCGTTCCTCGCGCTCTTCGTGCTCTCCATGCT
>JAENXG010000578.1 GCA_016649675.1 Methyloceanibacter sp. | reverse complement strand
GGCGCCCTGAGACAAAAGGCCCGTGCGCTTGGAATCCCGCTGGGCCATCGCCGCCCCAAAAAGAAGCGAGCCTGAATAGCTAACCGCCTGACGCTTCGATTCGCGGTATGCTGACGAGATGTATGTCGCCCTGACTCGTAGCGCCCACAGGCCGATCGAGGAGGCAGTAGCCAAGAAGGCTGCGTAAGTCGCTCCGCAAGTTCTCCGTTCAATAGGAAGAGCCGCGGTTCATGCCGCGGTCTTTTAAACAGCACCTAGCCTGAAGGTAGTGTATTGGCCCAAGATCGAGGGGGTTCGCTTAAATAACAAGGGGCCACTCCGAGACTTGAGAGCTTCTCGAGCACAAGCATGAATGTTAAAGTAAAAGAGGGAGCTCCTGATGTCGATCTGGGGCAGATTGGCGGGCGCCGCGGCTGGGCTTTCGGCAGGCGCGCATATGGTCGGCGGCGCTCCGATCCGGGCGCTGCTTGGAGGCTTCGCCGGAGGCCACCTCTTCAACCACGACAATGACAGTACGCCGGAACATCAGGTTGCCTTCACCATTGGCGTGATTGCGCTCGGCGCCAAGATGGCTAAGGCGGATGGCCTCGTTACTCAGGACGAGGTGATAGCCTTCAAGGAGGTGTTCAAGGTGCCCGAGGGTGAGATGGAGAACGTGTCTCGCATCTTCAATCTCGCCAAGCAGGACATCGTCGGCTACGAGGCTTATGCTAACCAGCTCGCCTCTCTCTTGAAGGACAACCGCAAGCTTCTAGAGTACGTGCTTGAGGGTCTCTTCCACATTGCGCTGGCGGACGGCGTGTTCCATCCCAACGAGGAGCAATTCCTTGCTGAAGTAGCCCGGCGCTTTGGGTTCACCGCTACGGAGTTCAACTACATCAAAGCGCGCCACGCGAGTTCCTCCAAATGCGATCCTTACGAGGTCTTGGGGATAACGCCCGAAATCGACAATGCCGCGCTCAAGAGTCATTACCGAAGGCTCGTCCTTGACAATCACCCTGACAAGATGATCGCGCGCGGCGTTCCGCCGGAATTTGTATCCCTCGCGACTAAGAAAGTCGCCGCCATCAATGCCGCCTATGAGGCAGTCGCTCGAGAACGTCATATTTAATCTCGAACCGGGCTGATTTCCGTGGCCCGACCGATGCGGCCATCTAGACACAACGTCTGCTCCTGGCACATAGCGGAAACCAGTGCCTTCGCGAGGTGAGTTCCGCTTGTAACGGTAGATCGGCCTATGGGACGCTGATCTTCGGCTTTCGGCTCTGAGCAAACCGGAGGTCGACGAGTTCTGCAGACAAGTCCCATGTCTCAACAGGTTCCACTCGCACTCTATACGGCGTCGACCTGGGTCATCCCCTTGGTTATTGCCATTACGTTTCATGAAGCGTCGCACGGATATGTCGCGCGGTTGTTCGGCGACGATACGGCGTGGCGCCTTGGCCGCGTCAGCTTCAATCCGTTCAAGCACATCGACCTTTTTGGGACCGTTCTGCTGCCGGCGCTGTTGCTCTTGATGCGTTCGCC
>JAENXG010000101.1 GCA_016649675.1 Methyloceanibacter sp. | reverse complement strand
TGCCGTTGCCGCATTGGCGAAGCTCGTGGAGAGCGGTCATCATTTCGTCCTCGTCGATGCGCCGGCCGAGACCCTGCTGCGCCTGTCTGACTCCGTCAAAGGCCAGGACGTGCTCTTGTTCAACGTGAGGGCTGAGGACGTAAGCCTGCGCCAGGAGGATTGCCGCGCCAATGTTCTGCACACTGCGCCCGACCTCGACATGCTCGCCGACGCGCTCGCGCAATATCTCGTGTGGAAGAAATGGAGCCGATGGCTGGTGGTGAAGGGCGTCTTCCCCGCGGACCTTGACTATCTCGACGCCTTGCACCGGGCGGCGAAACGTTTCGGCGGCACCATCGTCGAGGAGCGCGAATATAAGGAGACGCCGGGCGCGCGGCGCTCCGATTCAGGCCAGCTGCAGATCCAATTGCAAATGCCAGTCTTCACCCAAGGCGCGCCCAACTACGACGTCCTGGTGGTCGCCGACGAGACTGAGGTGTTCGGCCCCTATCTTCCCTACCGCACTTGGGACCCTCGGCCGGTCGCCGGCACCGCAGGGCTCACGGCCATGAGCTGGCATCCGGCGCATGAGCAATGGGGCGCGACGCAGATGCAGAACCGCTTCCAGCGTGCTGCCAAGCGCTTCATGCTGCCGCTCGACTATCAGGCCTGGGTTGCCGCGCGTGCCGTCGGCGAAGCCACCACGCGGGTGGGCTCGAGTGAGTTCGGCGCGGTCAACGCCTTTCTCCGCAGCGACGACTTCGGACTTGCGGCATTCAAGGGACAGAAAGTCACGTTCCGCAAATGGGATGGTCAGCTCCGCCAGCCGATCCTCGTCGCCGGGCCCGACCTGCCGGTGTCGATGTCGCCGCAAGAGGGCTTTCTGCATGAGCATGCCGAGGTCGATACGCTCGGCATCGATGAGCCGGAAAGCAAATGCAAGTTCCAATAATGGCGGCGGTAACCGGGAGGGCGCGTAAAAATGGCTAACAGCGCAACAAGGCTGGCTGGGGCAATCGCACTCACCATCGCTCTCGCGTCGGCCGCCGATCCGGCTGCGGCCTACACCGTCTATGTCTCCAACGAGAAGGGAAACTCGATCACCGTGCTGGACAGCGCCACGCTCGAGGTGAAGGAGACCATTCCGGTGGGCCAGCGCCCGCGCGGCATCGTCCTGACCAAGGACGGCAAGTATCTCCTCATCTGCGCGAGCGACGACGACACCGTGCAGATCCTCGACGTGGCCAAGCGGGAGATCGTGGGGGATTTGCCGTCGGGGCCCGATCCGGAGCTGCTCAACATCCATCCCTCGGGCAGTCCGGTCTACGTCTCCAATGAGGACGACAATCTGCTCACGGTGATCGACCTCGAGCAGAGAAAGGTGGTGGCGGAAGTGCAGGTGGGCGTGGAGCCGGAGGGCGTCGGCGTGAGCCCCGACGGGAAGATCGTAATCAGCACCTCTGAAACCACCAACATGGCGCATTTCATCGACACCGACACCTATGAGATCACCGACAACGTGCTGGTCGGGCAAAGGCCGCGCTTCGCCGAGTTCACCGCCGATGGGAGTCAGCTATGGGTGAGCTCTGAGGTGGCCGGAACCGTGTCGGTCATCGACGTGAAGACCCGCAAGATCATCAAGACCATCGGCTTCGCCATCCCGGGCGTGCAGCAGGAGCAGATTCAGCCGGTCGGCGTGCGCATCACCAAGGATGGCACCAAGGCCTTTGTGGCCTTAGGCCCGGCCAATCGCGTGGCCGTGGTGAACGCCAAGACCTTCGAGGTGGAAAAATACCTGCTGGTCGGCCAGCGGGTCTGGCAGCTTGCCTTCACGGCCGACGAGGCGCTGCTGTTCGTGACCAACGGCAACAGCAACGATGTCTCGGTGATCGACGTGCCCAGCCTTACGGTGGTGAAGTCGATCGCCGTCGGCTCGTCGCCCTGGGGCGTTGCTATCTCACCGAAGTGAGCCGTCAGCGCCCATCGCGCGCAGAAATGCCGTTAGCAAATCGTGTCGGTCAGCACCGCAACGCGTTCAGGCCGCTGCAATCCACTCGCCGGCGACGTAGCCAAAGGCGACCGCGTCGGGATTCAGCTGGGCGGCTTGCCGCAGCTTATCCTCGGCGTCGACAACGAGGCCGCGATGCTTGGTGCTCTTGTCCTTGGCTCCGTTCTTGAAGCCACTCAGGAGAATGATCTTCCTGCCACGCAGGACAATCTTCGGGAGTGCCATCCCACCTCCTCGGCCTACCCGGGAGATCCGCTCTGAAGCTTCTTCAGGGGTTCAGAGTCGTAACTCACTAAGGCAAGCGCCTTGTTCAAATGGCGACCCCCGTCAGCCATAAATCACCATAGCAAAAAAATGCGACGCTCGTAAGACCGTTCGTGTCCAAAGCAGATAAAACTCGCGGCGTTTTGTGCTCTGCACCATTCGTCATGCAGATGGCGCGTCGCGGAGGAGGGCAGCGAGCCCTTCTTGCGTCGCGACGGGAGGAACCCAAGCAAGGCGCGCAAGCGCGGAAGGGTCGGCGACGAGAGAGCCGAACAGCGGCGCGTAGCTCTCAGACTGTCCCGCGGCTCGCAACGCCGCCTTGAGCAGGGGTTTGGGGACGTAGAACAGCCCCGCGCGCCGCCCGAGGCCATGGCGCATCGCCGCGATCATGGCACCGATGGTGAGAGGCTTCGGGTCGGCGACGATGAGAGGTCGCCGCAGAGTCTCCGCAGTGGCAAGTGCCTTGTCGACGGCCTCGACGAGATTGTCGAGGGCGAGAAGCGAGTGCTCCGCTTTCAGCCCGGCGAGGGGCAGCGGATAGGGCGAGCCGGCAAGCTTGATCAGCCTTGCCATGTTGCCCTCGACGCCCGGCCCGTAGACGAGCGCCAGCCGGAGCGCCACCCAGTCGAGATTGGTTTCGGCCAGGCCCTGCTCGGCGGCAAGCTTGGAGCGGCCGTAAGCATCAGTGGGTCGTGGCTCGCGGTCCTCGGTCAAGACGCCCTCGGCGGTCGGGCCCGACTGCGCCCTGATCGAGGACAGAAAGACGAAGCGCTTGATGCCGGCCCGCTGCACGGCCTTGGCAAATCCGACCGTGGCCTCGGTGTTGAACAGGCGGTAGTCGTCCTCCGGCGACCCTGACATGGTGCTCGCGAGACCCGCCGAGTGGATCACCGCGTCGACCTCGGCCAGCGCCTCCGCCATGTTGTAAGGCTTGGCGAGATCGCCGATCAGCGCGCTGGCGCAGCCGGCGGGCAGGGCGGCCGGTCGGCGCAAGAGCACGCGCACGCGGTAGCCGCGCTTCGGCAGCTCCTTGAGCAGATATCGGCCGATGAAGCCCGTGGCGCCGGTCAGTGCGACCAGGGGCTTACGCGGAGTCTTCTGAGCTTTTCCCGCTTGTTGGTTCATGCTGCTCCGCTGTGCCAGCCTGTCTAGGGACAGGCTGGCGCACCACTGTGCAGCAGCAGTTCACAACCACAATTGGGCCAGAGCAAGCCCTTCGAAGGTTTGCGACCTTGACGATGGGGGGAACCCATGCGAGACGGCCGCCGACGCCCGCGAGGATCTCGCGGGCGCCAGCAAGGTCATCCACTATGGTGATGCCCCAAGCCGCAAGCCATACAATTTTATGGCGAGGATCAGGCCTTGCGATTGCTCCTAGTAGCAAGGCGGGTAGGGGTAATAGCCGCACGGGGGAGGGTCGTAGTAACCGGGTGCTGCCGCCGCTGCTCCGACCGCCGCCCCAACGGCAGCGCCGGCAGCGAAGGCGCCCGCCGGATGGGCATACCAGGCGCCATGCCAGGCCGGGCCGCGACCGACCACGACACCGCCGCCATGGCCGTACCCGCCATGCGCCGCGAACCAGTCGATGAAGAGAGAGGCCGGCCCGGTGGCGTTGGCGAGGCCGCCTTCGAGCACCGACGCCTCGAAGGTCAGCTCAGTGCCGCTGAGCTTGGGCGCCTTCAGCACCACCACCGCGTCCTCGACGGTTTTGCCGTCGGCGCTCAACACCGAGATTGTCGCGTTGGGCGGATCCTTGGCGAAACTCTCGTTGCCCTCATCCTATTCCTTGATGAAGTCCGCGGTCAGCACATGCCCCGCCGCCCGCACCGGGCGATCGGCGAAGACGATGGAGTTGGTCGAGACGCCCTTCAATGTCAGCTTGTTGCCTTGCAGAGTCGCGCCGTCGGAATTCACGACGGCAAGCGAGGGCACCATCTCATTCGAGGACGGGCCGATTGGCTTCTTGGCCGGATGGCTGATCGCATCCTCGGCACGGAGCAATTGCGGGGCCGCGAGAAGGCCGGCGATGGCGACCATCAAGCAGGCGGTGCGTTTCAAGTTCATGGAGTTAATCCTCTCTTGGTTGCACGCGAAGGGGCGCTAAGGCCCCTTCGCGCCGACTCGATAGCACAGGTTCGGATTGTCTACTCTCGGCACCAGCCCGTAGGACTGATGAGGTCTGAAGACGCTTGCCCGCTCAGAACTTGAAGCTGACGGCGACGTCCACGACGTTGCCCTCGAACGTGTTCTCGGCATTGAACTCGTGATACCACTTGGCGAGAACCGTCAGCGCCTTGGTCGGGTCGGCGCTGGTCGTGAAGGTCACAATGGGTCCAACCCCATAGACGCGTGACTCGAAGGATCCGAGCCGCGCGCCGGCGCCGCTGTCACCCGTGGTCTGGATCATGGCATAGCTGACCACGCCCACACCGAGGGGTCCAAAATTCTTGGTGATCGCGCCGTCGAGATTGAGGATGTTGCCCGTCTCGTAATCGGTGGCCGTGTTCTCCCAGCTCACCGAGTAGATCGCGGCACCGTTCACCTGCCATCCCGTCTTCGGGTCGAAATAGGTGGCGGCAAGCCGTGGCATCACGGCCCAGTGGTTCAGGCTCGTATTGGCGAGGTCCTTCTTGCTGTATTCCCCGGTTGGGGCGAGGCCGAAAACACCAATATTCCAGTGGAAATTCCCCGCGTCCCAACCAAGAATGAATGGAGCGAAGGCCGTGTCGCCTTGAGCAAGCTCGGTGTCGCCGATATTGAACTCGAACGGCCCGAAGGTCCTGCCGCGCGGACCCGTGAATGGTGGAAGCCTGATGCCGACATCGACATTCATGGCGACAACGCTGGGAACGACGGCGACGGCATAGGTTCCACCCAGGATCTTCCACGGCGTCACATAGCTCAGAGCCATGAGGGTGGCGAGGTAGTCCTGGTCCACGTTAAGCGCGACACGACCGTCGAAGATCGTCGTGTCGACGTTGCCATTGTAGTGATAGGCGTCGGTGCGGGAATAAAAGCCGGGTTGAGACGGGAGGACGCCTCCGAAGATGTCGGTATAGCCCTTGACCCAGGGCCCGGTGCCGTATTCGGCAGCCTGGACGCTCCCGGTGCTGATTAAAGTGAGGAACGCGACGCCGCCGATGAGCGCTGCTGCTTTACTTCGTGGCATGGCCCCCGCCCCGAGTTGATCGACCTAACAAGCCTAGGCCGTCTGCGGCCGCATTTCTATACGCTAGCCTCCCTCGCCGAGAAGTTGCTGCGTTGCGGGATGCCGATTTGCAACAGTGTGGTGTCCGGGTTCATTCAATCTTTTGCGATCAAGAAATGTCTTGCGTAAGGCTTGCCAAATGAGGCGCGAAGCTCTTAGCGTCACAAATAAAGGCGAGACTATCGCCGACCGAATCTGACGTAACAGGGAGGCGTGCATGGATCAGGGATCACGTGACGACGGGGCAAAACCTGAGGCTGGAAACGGGCTCGATCGCAGAACCATCCTGCTCAGTGGCGCATCGCTCTTCGCGCTCTCGGCGGTCGGTGCCGCTCCGGCACAAGCCGCGGATCAGCCGAAGCAGCAAGCGGCCCAGCCGTCCGGAGCGCAGCCCAACATCGTCTTCATCATGGCCGACGACATCGGCTGGTTCAATATCGGCGCCTATCACCGCGGCATGATGGCGGGCAAGACGCCCAATCTCGACAAGCTTGCCTCAGAAGGGATGCTGTTCACCGACTATTACGCGGAAGCGAGCTGCACCGCAGGCCGCGCCAATTTCATCACCGGCGAATTGCCGATCCGCACCGGGCTGACTACGGTCGGCCAGGCCGGCGCTACCGTCGGCATGCCGGCTCAGGCGCCGACCATCGCCACCGCGCTCAAAGCCATGGGCTACGCCACCGGCCAGTTCGGTAAGAACCATCTCGGCGACCGCAACGAATATCTGCCGACCGTTCACGGCTTCGACGAGTTCTGGGGCTACCTCTATCATCTCGACGCGATGGAGGATCCCTTCCACCGCAACTACCCGCAGGATCTTCTGGATAAAGTCGGCCCGCGCAACATCGTGCATTCCCTCGCGACCGATGTTGACGACCAGACCGTCGATCCGCGCTGGGGCAAGGTTGGCAAGCAGAAGATCACCGATGAGGGTCCGCTGCCGCCGCATCCCATCGACGGCATCAAATACAACATGGAGACGGTGGACGAGGTCATCCTCGACAAGGCCATGGCGTTCATCGATCAGGCGAAGGCCGCTGGCAAGCCGTTTTTCCTCTATCTCAACCCCACGCGCATGCACATCATCACGCATCTCTCCGACAAATACGAGGATATGCGCAACGCGCAGAACGGCTGGTCGATCGAGGAGGCCGGCATGGCGCAGCTCGACGACGTGGTCGGCGCCGTCACGCAGCATCTCAAGGACATGGGCGTCGACGACAACACCATCGTCGTGTTCTCGACCGACAACGGCGCCGAGAACTTCACCTGGCCCGACGGCGGGCAGACACCGTTTGCGGGTGGGAAGGGCACGGCCTTGGAGGGCGGCTTCCGCGTGCCTTGCATCCTGCGCTGGCCGGGCAAGGTTCAGGCCGGAAAGATCGAGAACGGCATCATATCGGGACTCGACTGGTTCCCGACCTTTGTCGCCGCAGCCGGCAACCCGAACATCGTGCAGGAGCTGCTCACCGGCAAGGATCTCGGCGGCACGACCTACAAGGTCCATCTCGACGGCTACAATCAGCTCGACTTTGTGAGCGGAAAGGGGCCGTCGAACCGCAACGAGATCTTCTACTTCACCGAGACCACGCTCGGCGCGGTGCGCATCAACGACTACAAATATCGCTTCACCGATCAGCCCGGCGGCTGGCTCGGCAACACCATCCATCTTGATTGGCCGATGCTGACCAATCTCAAACTCGACCCGTTCGAGCGCACCAGCTCTCCGGAAGGGTCGATGTTTTATGCCAACTGGTACACCTACGAATTCTGGCGCTTCGTCTTCGTGCAGCAGGAGGTGGCGAAATTCGGCGAGAGTTTCGTGGAATTCCCGCCGATGCAGAAGGCCGCGTCGTTCAACCTCGAGGCGGTCAAGGAGCAGATCCTGAAGGCCATCGAGGCGCGGCAGGGCAGGTAGAGCATGATCCCGAAAAGTTGCAGACTTTTCGGACAGGATTATGCATCAAAACAGAGAGCCACTCGCGGCAGGCGCCCCGACCTTGGGACGCCTGCCGCTTCACCTTTAGCCGCGGACGCCCGCCTCGCACCCATCCTTGCCGGGGCTGCCAATGATCAACGCCTATATCAAGCCGATCCTCATCGTCAGCGGCATCGTAACCGCGGCGGCGGTCGCGGCCTTCTTCGCGCCGGCTGCGATCTTGTCCATGTATTTCGAGCAAGTTCCGACCGACCCGCTCAGCCTCGCCATCGTCCGGCATTGGGGGCTGATGGTGTTCTGCATCGGCGCTCTGATCGTCTGGGCCGCCTACCGTCCCGAGCTCCGCACCCCGGTCCTTGTCCTTGCGTGCCTGGAGAAGATCGCCTTGGTGATCGGCATTTTCGCGTTGCCATTGCAGGCGCGTCCCGAGGTGACAGTGGTTGCGCTCACCGATGCGACATTCACGGTTCTGTACCTGCTATATTTGGCAGGGCTCTAGTATCAGCCCGCGCCGGCGAAGACGCTTGACCTGATAAAGGATTTTCTAGCTCCCCAGCCATAGATTGGCGCGGCAGTCCTTGTGGAGGTCCTCGATGCTGAACCCTGTTAGCCGGCGTGGAGCTCTGATTGTGCTCCTCGGCTTGGGCCTTTGCGGCCCGGCGGCAACGCTTGCACACGCCGCAGCAGCTGATCCGCTGCCGTCGTGGAACAATGGTCCCACCAAGCAGAGCATTCTCGATTTCGTGACGCGCGTTACCAAGGAGGGCGGACCCGACTATGTGGCGCCGCCGGAGCGCATCGCCACCATCGACAATGACGGAACGCTGTGGATCGAGCAGCCGATCTATACCCAATTCGCCTTCGCCATCGACGAG
>JAENXG010000580.1 GCA_016649675.1 Methyloceanibacter sp. | reverse complement strand
GCGAGCGACTTCAGCCAGCAAGCGGGAGATATCGCCTGCCGTGAACTTCGGCGCGGTCTCGAGCGCGAACAGCCCCATATTGTAATTGGCTTGGTCTTGGCCGAGCCAATGAAGAACCTTGATGCCGCCGGCCGACGCCAGCTCGAATGGCCAGAGGAAGAGGGGACGTCCGTCTTCCGCACAGCCCAAGACGATCACCGCATCAAGACCCGCCGGGGCGAGAATGTGGCGGACACAGGCTTTCGCCCAGTCATAGGTCTGAGCCGAGCTGCAGGGCGCGGAGGCTTGCAGCTCCTCCCACTGAGCTTCGAGGCTCGGCAGAGCCCCGGTGAGACGGAGCGAGATCGTGCCGAAGCTCACGGCGACGGAGATCGGGCCGCTCCGCGCGAAGCGACGCCTGGCGATCTCGGCTTCGGTGCGGAAAAGGGCAGTGGAGCTCATACGCAGATACCAACCGTTAGCCCTTGCGCGCGCGCCGCCGCCAGGCCCGATCCGAGCCGGCAATCGTTTTGCAAGGAACGCCCGTCATACTCGGAGTCTGGCTCAAGACGATGGCAGAGCTAGGTTAATGGTTGATGGCGCGCGTTAATGGTTGATGGCGCAAAAAGGAGAGCGGCCTTGGCTAAGGTGAAAACCGCCGTGATGAAGGCGGCGATGTCGGGGCTTTATCATACCGGCGCCCATCGCCTGCTTGCCCCCTATACCCAAGGCGTAGGCGTGATCTTCACCCTGCACCATGTGCGGCCTGAGCCCGATGAGCCCAAGGCGTTCTCGCCCAATCGCATCCTCGAGGTCACGCCGGAATTTCTCGATGCGGTGCTCGATCAGGTTGAGGAGGCCGGGCTCGACGTGGTCTCCCTCGACGAGGCCGTGCTGAGGCTGCAGGAGGGCGACGAGAGGCGTTTTGCCTGCTTCACCTTCGACGATGGCTATCGCGACAATCTCGAATATGCCCTTCCCTTGTTCAAGCGGCGCGCGATGCCGCTCACCCTTTATGTACCGACGGATTATCCCGACGGGAACGGCGAGCTGTGGTGGCTCGCTCTTGAAGAGATTATCGCCCGGGCCGGCGAGATCGAGCTGTGCCGGAACGGCGAGCTGTGGCGGCTTGAGGCCCGCACCGTGCCGGAGAAGACCCGCGCCTTCCAGGAGATCTATTGGTGGCTGCGCCAGATTGACGAGGCGACCCAGCGCGAGGTGGTGCGCGTGCTTGCCGACCGCTACGAGGTGGACATGGCGGCCGACTGCCGCAACCTCGTGATGAATTGGGACGAGATCAGGACCATGGCCGCCGATCCGCTCGTCACCATCGGCGCTCACACCAAAGGTCATTTCGCCGTGTCAAAGCTCTGCGCCTCGCGGGCTTGCGAGGAGATGGGCGGCAGCGCCGACCGCATCGAGCGGGAGCTAGGGGTGCGGCCCGTCCATTTCGCCTATCCCTATGGCGATCCTGGAAGCGCCGGGAGACGCGACTTCGCGTTGGCGAAGGAGGTGGGCTTCAAGACGGCGGTGACGACGCG
>JAENXG010000521.1 GCA_016649675.1 Methyloceanibacter sp. | reverse complement strand
TTGGCGGTTGCAAGCTCGGTTTCGAGGCCGTTGGACGCCGCGCCTCGCGCCGCAGCTCCGTCTTGCCCTCCCCGCGAGGCCTGATAGACAATGGCTGCGAGCACGAAGGCGAAGCCGCCGACGAGCAGAAGCCCCATCGCAATCACGGCAACTTTCAGCACCCGCACCTGACGCGGGCTGAACACCGTCCCCGGCAAGGGAGTATTGTCGGGCTCGCCGGCCACCGCCATCGTTTGAGACCTCATGCCTGAACCAAGCAAAACTTTACCCGCCGAGCTTCTCATGACTGAAGCCGATGCGAGCCATATCGGCCAGAGGCTCGACCGCTTCTTGAGCGAACGGCTCCCGCAACTGAGCCGCACCCGCGTGCAGGCCTTGATCAAAGAGGGCCACGCCTCATGCGGCGGGGCGACCATAGAGGACGTGAAATATCGGGTCAAACAGGGTGACCGCTTCGAGCTCACCCTGCCGCCTGTCGCGGCGCCTGAGCTCGGCGGCGAAGCCATTCCCCTCACCATCGTCTACGAGGACGACGCGCTCATCGTCATCGACAAGCCGGCCGGGCTTGTCGTGCATCCGGGCGCAGGCCACGCGACCGGCACGCTCGTCAACGCGCTGATCGCCCATTGCGGGACGAGCCTCTCAGGCATTGGCGGGGTGGCGCGGCCCGGCATCGTCCACCGCCTCGACAAGGACACGAGCGGCCTCTTGGTGGTGGCCAAGACCGATCAGGCACATCATGCGCTCGCCGACCAATTCGCCGACCATGGGCGGACGGGCGAGCTCGAGCGCGGCTATCTCGCGCTCGTCTGGGGAGCCCCGGAACGAACCCACGGGAAGATCGATGCGCCGATCGGCCGCCATCCCACGAGCCGGACCAAGATGGCCGTGCTGCCTGCCGGCAAAGGACGCGAGGCTGTGACCCATTGGCGCGTGCTCGCGACCTTCGGACGCGGCGATGAGCCGATCGCCTCCCTCCTGGAATGCACGCTCGAGACCGGCCGCACCCATCAGGTGCGCGTGCATCTTGCCCATATCGGCCATCCCCTGATCGGCGATCCGCTCTATGGCCAGGGCTTCAAGTCGAAGCTCCGCAAGCTTCCCGAGCCTCTGAGCGGCAAGCTCGCGACGCTTCCCCGCCAGGCACTGCATGCGGCGCGGTTGGCATTCGTCCACCCAGTCACCGGCATATTACTCAAATTTAATAGTCAACTTCCTCCCGATCTCGGCGAGATCGTTGAGGCCTTCAAGGAACTGTGAACGCGTGCCAGGCTTTAATCCCGGCGGTAAAGGTTCTATAGAGGAGATCGCCGGGGGGCAGTTTGGTGGAAGGAATTGCGACCGCAATGGTCGCGGGAGACGGGCTCTCATGGCTGCAAGAAGTTTACCGAGTGTCGGCGCGCATGGCGGACTAACGCGCTACCTCGAAGAGATCAGACAGTTTCCGATGCTGGAGCCGCAGCAGGAGTACATGCTCGCCAAGAGCTGGCGCGAGCATGGCGACCGCGACGCGGCCCATCAGCTCGTCACCTCGCATTTGCGGCTCGTGGCGCGCATCGCCATGGGTTATCGCGGCTATGGCCTCCCCGTCGGCGAGGTCATGTCCGAGGGCAATGTCGGGCTGATGCAGGCGGTGAAGCGCTTCGATCCCGACAAGGGCTTCCGGCTCGCGACCTATGCCATGTGGTGGATCAGGGCGGCGATCCAGGAATACATCCTGCGCTCGTGGAGCCTCGTGAAGATGGGCACCACGGCGGCACAAAAGAAGCTCTTCTTCAACCTGCGCAAGATCAAGGG
>JAENXG010000076.1 GCA_016649675.1 Methyloceanibacter sp. | reverse complement strand
GATGGGACGGGCTGACGTGTATCCCGTGCTCGGCAGCCTGCTCATTCCGGACTAGAGCATGATCCGGAAAAGTGGGAACCGGTTTTCCGAAAAGATCATGCGCGAATAAAGAGACTATTCCCGCCGGAAAACCGCCCAGCCGATAAGCCCGGCGAGCACCGCCACCGCCACCGCCAAGAGGCCGTAGAGGAACGGGTGTGTGAAGGCGAGCACGTAGATCAGCCGCTCGAAGCCGACCTTGTTCACCTCGAGCGTGCTCTCGTGCTTGCTCAGCAGCGTCCCGTCGCGAAACAGGTAGACGGCGGCGGTATAGCGGCCGATGGGCACGTTCACCGGCAGGTCGACCGAAGCCCTGAACAGGCTGCGGCCGATAAAACTCACCCCGTCGTCAATGTCCTGGAAGAGCCCTTGCTTTTCTTTCAGCCTGATCACGGCCGAGCGAAAGGTCTGCTCGTCGAGATCGGTTTCGGTGCGCCCGCCGAAATCGAGATTGCCGAGGCCGATGCCGAGAGACTTAAGGGTCTCCTCCGAGGTGATCGCCCGCAACGGGCGCGTGGCGATGACGGCATAGAATTGGGGAACCGTAGTGTAGGTCGTGGCCGCCCCGTTCACCCAGATCCCCGCCACTCGCTCCTTCCGGCGCGCAACCAGTGGCTGGTCCGGTGCGCGGACGACGACGATCACGTCGTAGGCGCCCTCGTCAGGCGCGGGCGTATGGCTGAAATCGACGCTGCCGAAAATGAGGATCTCGATGCCGGTGAAGTTCGACTGGATAGAGATCTCGCGCATCGAGATGTCGGACTGGACTTCCTCCTGAGCGGGCTCGGCCGCGTATGCAGGTGCCGACGCCAAGGCGAGGAGGATGGCGGCGAGGCGAAGCGCTTGTCGCATCACCCGCCTGCAAAGACAGGTGCGATGCTGTAAAGCTCAGTTGGCTGAAGCACGAGGTCGAGCAGGAGGCGGAGCGCGACCGCGAGCACCATCAGGCCGAGCAAGGCCCTGAGCTGCTCGCCCCTGAGCTTCTGGCCGGCCCTGACGCCGAACTGCCCGCCGATGACGCCGCCGGCCGCCAGAATGAGCGCAAGCACCACGTCCAGCGAGTGATTGAGGCTCGCGTGCAGGACGGTGACGACGGCGGTGACGAAGATGATCTGAAACATCGAGGTGCCGATCACGATGTTGGTCGGCATGCGCAGCAGATAGATCATCGCCGGCACCATGATGAACCCGCCGCCGACACCCAAGAGCGAGGTGAGCAGGCCGACCACCCAGCCGATCACGAGCGGGGGGATGGCGCTGATATAGAGGCGCGAGCGCGGAAAGCGCATCTTCAGCGGCAGGCCATGGATCCAATTGTGCTGTCCCGGGCGCCGCGCCCCTACCGGCCTGCCGGCGCGTGCCCTCCTCATGGCGCGCAAGCTCTCGCCCAGCATCAGCGCGCCGATGACGCCGAGCAAGGCCACATAGATGAGCGAGATGATGAGGCCGGCCTGCCCCGCCTCGCGCAACACCTTGAGCAGGAACACGCCGATCAGGGCACCGGCCAGGCCGCCGGCGATCAAGAGCGAACCCATGCGGAAATCGATATTGCCGCGGCGCCAATGGGCGAGCGCGCCGGAGACCGAGGTGGCGACGATCTGATTGGCGCCAGTGGCGACCGCGATCGGCGCGGCGATGCCGGAGAACATCAGGAAGGGCGTCAGGAGGAAGCCCCCGCCCACCCCGAACATGCCGGACAGGAAGCCTACCGCCGCTCCGAGCCCCAGCATGACCGCGAGGTTCACCGAGATCTCGGTAATGGGCAGATAGACTTGGAGCATCGGCCGGGGCGTCGCTTGGCTTGGCGCTGTTTTCGCGAACCTGTTCGCCGCGCGCGAGCCTGTCAATGCGTTAGGCCGCGCCTTACGAAAATGTCATGTTGTAAGGCGGCTAACTTAGCTCGTCAGGCGCTCGAGCTTGGTGACGAGTTGAATGGTTACCTGCCCGGTCTCCTCGAGGCCGTTCTTGCGCTCGAAGCTCCTGATCGCCTCGCGCGTGCGGTCGCCCATTTGGCCGCTGGGCGCGCCTGCGTCATAGCCGAGCTTGTTGAGGAGCGCCTGGGTGCGGGTGACGAGCGCGGGGTTCGGGGCTGCCGACGCTTCGGCCCAATCGGCGGTTTCCTGAACCTCGTTGGCGGCGGGGTTGGCGTCCTTGGCCTTCCAGGCCTTAATCGCCTGCTCTGCGGCGGCGAGGCTGGCAGGATCGAGCTCGAGCTTCACGAGCTCGCGCCGCTTGGCGGCCTCTCCATCGCCGTTCTTGGCGGCGAGAGCGAACCACTTATAGGCCTCAGTGAGGTTCTTCGGCACGCCAAGCCCGTGCTCGGAAAGGATGCCGAGGTTGAATTGGCTGTCGGCGAGGCCGTAACCGGCGGCCTCCTGATACCATTTGGCAGCCAGCACGTAGTCCGCCTTGCCGTCGTCGCGGGCGCTCGCCCGGACGGCGAGGTTGTGCATGGCCTTGACGTTGCCCTTCTCGGCCGCCGCCTGATACCACGACTGCGCTCGGCCAAGGTCTTTGGCGACGCCCTGTCCGCGCTCATACATGGCGGCAAGACGATACTGGGCAGGCGCTAGCCCGCCGCTCGCGGCGCGCTCCAGCCAATGCAGCGCTTCGGTCAGGTCCCGCGCGGTCCCTTGGCCTTGCGCGTAGCGGAGCGCGATCGCGTATTGTGCGCTAGCATCGCCGTCCGCGGCAGCCTGGCGCAGGGAAAGCGGCCCCAGCTCAGAAGGCGGAAGGGGAAGACTAGTTGGCAAGGACTGGGGCGCGGCCGATGTCCCGGGAGCCATGCCCCTGGCGGGATCCTCGACCGAAAGCACGATGCCCGGCGGGAGCGCTGCCGGCTCGTCGGATTTTAGAGAGGCGAACTGGGGTTGGGCCGAGGTCTCGAGCGAAGCGGCGGGCCGGTAGGCCGATTTGGCGACCTCGGTGAAATTGCCGGTTTCGGCGTCATCGCTCGATGCCGCGTCATCGGGGCTCGGATCGGTTTCCGGTTCAAGCTCGGAGGACCCCGATTTGGCGGCGGGCGGGGTCTCGGCCTTAGGCTCGACCGGCGCAGGCGCGCTTCCATCAGTGTCAGGCGTCGGCGTTCCGTGGTGAGCGCCGGGAGCAAGCGGAGCGGTTTGCTCGGCCGCCGGCGCTGAAACCTCGGGCTCGGGCTTCGACCTGAGACGCTGATAGAGGAGCGCCGCGCTGATCATGAGCAACACCGTCGCGCAGATGATGAGGACCGATCGCTTGCGCCGCACCGGCACGCCGGCGGCGGAGGACAGGTCGGTCGCAGGGCTGGCAGAGGGCCGCCGCACGCGGGAGCCGGAAGATCTCTCCTCGGCCCTGAGTGCGGCGGCCTGGGCCGCGCGGCGCGCTGCCGCTACGAGATCGTCGGGGGTCGCGTAATCAGAATCGAGCGAGGGCTCCGCCACCCGGCGGCGCGGCTCTAGAGCGTCGAGGTCGAAGGGGTCGTCCGTCTGAGCGCGTTTGGCCCGCCCGAAGGGAGGCGCCACCTCGCTCTCCTGAAAGTCGGGAATGGCGGCGCCGAGCCGGTTCCGCGGCGATTTGTCCTTTGCTGGGGTGCCATTGGTGCCACCGTTCGTGCCGCCGTTCGCCGGGCTTCCGCCCTTCTCGATGCGCACCTCGGCAAACGGCTGCTGCGCCGCGAATCCCGGCATCGGTTGCGGCGCGGGGGTCCTCTCGCCCAACTCGCGCAGGCGGTCGGCGAAGGGGACGCGGGGTTTGGCCGCAGACGAAGGCGAAGAAGGTGAAGGCGAAGGTGAAGGTGCAGACGAAGGTGAGGGCGGATGAGGCGTGCCCCGCTCAACCTGCTGCACCAGCTGCTTCAAGGATTCATGCACGGCGGCGATCGTGCTCGCCAGGCGGTCGTCGCTCGCTTGCGTCTTGTCTTTCATCGCCATGAGGTCGTGATGCATGGCATCGAGGCGCTGGTCGGAGCTCGTGCTCGGTTTCGCTTTTGCCGCGACAAGCCTGGCCGCCTCGCTCGCGGCCTTGCTCGCAACCTCTTCCAGCCGAGCCGGCGCCTGGTCGACGCGCTCGATCAGCTTGAGCAGCTGGCTTTCGATGCCGCTCACCCTGGCAAGCTGCACCTCGGCCCGGCCAATCTGTTGGGCCATCTCGGAAAGCTGGTGCTCGACATGTTCGAGATTTTTGAATTTCGGGGCCTCTTCGAGGGCCTGGCTGAGCTGTTTTCCGATCTCGTCCAGCCTTGCGTTCAAGGCTTCGATCGCTTCCGTCGGGATCACCGTGCCGATCGAATGCTCGAGCCGGTGCGCCATGTCGACGAGACGCTTGTCGAGGTCGGGACCCTCATTCGCAAAGGGATCGATGACCGGCGGGGTGGAATAAGCGGCCTCTGCCGTAGAAAAGCTGAAATTGGTGGCAAACGGGGAATCGGCTGCCTGCTGCGATCCAAAGGGCGAGGCGGTGGGCTCATGGCCCATGCCGGACGAGAGGCCGGATCCGCCGGAAGGGTAGTCCAGGCCGCCGGCCAGGGCCTTGCCGAGGCGCTCGAAATCGTCGAGGGGGCTGGCGGTATCCTTTTCGAACCGCCGGCCAAGCTCGCTCACCTGGACATGCAGCCGGTCAAGGGTCGCAGCGTCTTCCGGCGAACCGGTGGCGCGCGCGGCGTCGGTGGTGTGCGAGAGCTGGTCGAGCCGCGCATGGAGCTCGTCGAGGGCTTCGCCGTGGCGGCGCTCGCTCTCTTCGACCCGTTCCACGAGCCGCCGCAAAAGGGTTTCGACCGATTGCTGGTCCATAGGGCCTTGCGCCAAGGGCGCTTCGCCGTTCCTGCCGGTGCCGGTCTGCCAACTTGCTTCCGAAGCCATCCCGTTCCCCATGGCGAGCAACGCCGCCCAAATACGACTCCGATTGGTCGAGGGACCGGTCCGAGGAGACACGCGGCGAAGCGGTGGAGAACCAAGGTGGCAAGCCTGAGTAAATTTTGCGTTAAGCCCCGCTCTATTGTGGGACGGCAGCGCCGGTGGGGCGTTGGTGTCACGGGGCCTGCGGCGGGGCGCGGCGGGGGCCTTGTCAACCGCGCGTGCGGGCGCGACGATGCTGCATCACGTGGCAATCAAACGGATGGAGCCCTCATGAATGCCGTGGCCTTGATGGGGCGCTATTCTAGCCATGGCTGAGATGGTGCAGGCGAGCCATGTGCTGATGGTCGCCACACGCGGCAAAGGCTTTACCGAGATCACGCGCGAGCTTGCCCGCTGGCTCGAATCCATCGCCGGCGAGAACGGCCTTCTCACCGTGTTCGTCTCCCACACCTCGGCGTCGCTGATCGTTCAAGAGAATGCCGATCCGAAAGTGCAGCGCGATCTGATCGATGCGCTCGAGGCCTTGGCGCCTGAGCATCGCGCCTACGCCCACGCCGAGGAGGGGTCGGACGACATGCCGAGCCACATCAAGGCGATGCTCACGTCCGTGAGCCTTTCCATCCCGGTGAAGGACGGCCACATGGTGCTCGGCCGCTGGCAGGGCGTCTTTCTCATCGAGCATCGCGCGAGCCCGCATCAGCGGAATATCGCGCTGAGCTTCATCGGCCATGTGGCCGAAGCCTGAGCTTTAGCGCTGGAGCATGATCCGGAAAAGTGGGAACCGGTTTTCCGAAAAGATCATGCTCAAACAAAAAGCGCTCTAGCGGGCGAAGGCCTTGGTCGCGGCGACCAGCTCATGGACGATGCCGGGCTCGGTCATGGCGTGGCCGGCGTCGGGCACCACCCGCAATCGCGCTTGCGGCCAAGCGCGGGACAGATCATGGGCGATCTTGACCGGCGTCACCACGTCGTAACGGCCATGCACGATCACGCCGGGAATGGCGCTCAGGCGATGAGCGTCGGCGATCAGCTGATCGTCGGCGCGGAAGAAGCCGCGATTGACGAAATAGTGGCACTCGATGCGCGCAAAGGCGAGCGCGTAGTGGTCCTCGGAGAAGCGGCGCACCCGCTCGGCGTCGGGGAACAGCGACAAGGTCTTGCCTTCCCATGCGCTCCAGGCGCGCGCCGCTTCGAGCTGCACGACCGGATCGGGATGGGTGAGGCGCCGGTGATAGGCCGCGATCATGTCGCCGCGCTCGGCCTCCGGGATCACGCTGACATAATCCTCGAACGCGTCGGGGAAGATCCAGCTCGAGCCCTCCTGATAGAACCATTCGAGCTCGGCGCGCCTCAGCGTGAAGATGCCCCTGAGCAGGAGCTCGGTCACCCGCTCGGGATGCGTCTCGGCGTAGGCGAGCCCGAGCGTCGAGCCCCACGAGCCCCCGAATACCTGCCAGCGTTCGATGCCGAGATACTCGCGCAAGCGCTCGATGTCGTCGACGAGATGCCAGGTCGTGTTCTCTTCGAGCGAGGCATGCGGGGTGGAGCGTCCGCAGCCGCGCTGGTCGAACAGCACGATGCGGTAGGCGCGCGGGTCGTGATAGCGGCGCATGATCGGGTTGATGCCGCCGCCCGGTCCGCCATGCAGCAGCACCACCGGCTTGCCCGAGGGCGAGCCGCATTCCTCGAAATAGAGCTCATGCAGGTCGGAGACCTTGAGCTTGCCCGTCCGGTAGGGGACGATCTCCGGGTACAGCGTCTGGCGCGTCGGCTTTGGCGTTGACTGGTAGTCCATGGGATCCCTGTTCCGGCACGCTTACTCGGCGGTCGCGCCGGCGGCCGCCACAGAAGCAGCCGCAGCGGCGGCGCGCTGCTGGGCGCGATCGTAGATCGCCTCGCCGCCCGGGTCGCGCATCTCCTCGCGATAGCTCTCCCCGGCCTTCGAGCCTTGCGGCCAGGCGAGGCTGACCGCAACGCCTGCGACGAGCGCAAGAAACGCGCCGATCAGGCTTGCGATCGGGGTGGTGAGGCCCATTTCGCCGGCGCCGAAGGCACTCCCCATGCTGACCTCGAGCACCATGACGGCAAATCCCGTACCGATAGCAGCAAGCGCGCCCCGCTCCGTGCAGCGTCCCCACCAGATGGCGAGCAGGAGCACAGGGAAGAAGGTCGAAGCCGCAAAGGCGAACGCGGTCAAGGCCGCTTTGAGTGGATCGAGATTGGCGATGACGAGGAACACGGCGGCAAACAGCGCCGACGCCGCGATCGCCGCCCAGGCGGCGATGAGCCTCGGCAGCGTCTGGCGACGGTCGAGCACGCGGTAAAGGTCCTCGGCAAGACTCGCCGCGAGCGTGAAGAGATGGGCGCCTGCGGCCGCGAGTGCCACCGCCATTCCGGCCGCGGCCATCAGCGCGGTGCAGACGTAAGGGAGTTGTGCCGCCGCCGGTAGCGCAAGCGCGATGCCGTCGCGCGCGACGAGAAGCTCGGCCGCCCCGATGGAGCCGTCGCCATTGGTATCGGCGGCTTGGATCAGCTGGCGCGCGCTCAACTCGGTGAGCCAGGCCGGCAACGCCGAGGCCGGTGCAAGAGCGATATCGCGGAAGATGATCAGCTTGGCGAATGCGGCCATAGCCGGCGCCGTCATCACGAACATGGCCACGAACAGCAATCCCCACGCCGCCGAGCGGCGCTGCTCGGCGATCGAGCTCGTCACTCCGCTCCGCGCAAGGAGGCTCGGCAGGGCCGCGGTGCCGAGGGTGAGGCACAGCAGCAGCGTCACGAAGTCGACCTCGCTCAGAGCGCCGAAGGGCTGCAGGAAAGGTTTGCTGATCGCCATGGGCGCGACCCCCGGCAGCGCGGCCGCCAATCCCCCCGGCTGCACCGGCAAAAGACCCGCCGTGATCTCGGCATTGTGCAAGGAGGAGAACATCTCCCCGTAAGTGAGTTGCGGCGCCGGCAGGTTGGTGAGGACGAGCGACACGCTGACCACCACCACCGCAAGTCCGACCGCGCCGACGATGAACTCCGCACTTCCCGTCCAGGTCAAGGCCCGCATGCCGCCGAGGATCGCGACCAAGGCGATGAGGCCTGCCAGCATGAGCACGGCAAGCGAGAAGGAGACCGGCAGAAACAGCGCGGCGATCAACGCCGCGACCTTGATCTCGGCGACGAGCAGAAGCGCCGTGGGCGGGAGCTGCATCACGCTTGCCGTCATGCGGAGCGTGCGCGAGCGGAAGCGGTGACCGAGAAAGCTCGGCAGCGTGTAGGAGCCCGCTTTCCGTAGATAAGGAACGAACAGGACGCCGCCGGCGAGCATGCCCGCGGTCCAGCCGAGCCCGATCGCCAAGGCATCGAAGCCGAGAAAGAACACCGTCCCGGTATAGGCAAGGAAGCCGACCCCACCCACCGCCGTCGCTGCCAGCACGATGCCGTTGAACACGGGCGGCACGCGCCGCCCCGAGACGAAGAAATCCTCGACCTCGAGCGTCCGCGCGCCGATGGCGATGAGGAGATAGAGCGCGAGCGGCAGCACGATCATGGTTTCCGCCAGCTGCGGCGGCCGCCAGCCGAGCTGCTCGAACATGGCGACCATGATGATAAGGGAGACGAAGGCGCTCGTGACGATGCCGTAATAGGCGCCGAGATGCGGGTTCGGGTTGCGCAGGCGCGAAGGGGCGCTCATCGCCTAACCGAGCTCCTCGCTTTCGCCCCGGGCCTGGTCGATGCGCTCCTGCAGGCGAATGAACCAGAAGGTCGCCACGACGATGAAGATGAGGAGCCCTTGCGCCAGAAGATAGAAGCCGAGCGGGAAGTGCAGGAAGCCGTATTGGTTGAGCCAGGTTGCGGTGGCGACGCCGAGAAACACGGCCAGCATGACGGCAGACAGGATGGCGATGGCGAGGATCAGCGTCCGGAGCTGGTGGCGGTCGCGCCCTTCATGCTCGCTCGCGGGAAGCTCTGTCGACATCGCGTCCTCCCATCCACTGAACTCCATCCCCTCTCTTTGGAGAGGTCTGGAGTTTGTGGCCGACATTCAGGTATCAGTTAGAAGCGAGCTTGCAAACTGCGCGCGCAGCATTGGCATTCAAACATGGCATGGAGTGGCCTCTTGTTTGGGCCAAGATCCGAGGAGGAGCAGCGATGCTGAAGGAATTCAAGGAATTCGCGCTTCGTGGCAATGTGGTCGACATGGCGGTCGGCATCATCATCGGTGCCGCTTTCTCCACCATCGTGAGGTCGCTCGTCGATGACATTGTCATGCCCCCGATGGGCGTGATCACCGGGGGCGTCGATTTCTCCAACATGTTCGTGCCGCTCAACGGTCAGCATTACGATTCCCTGGCGCAAGCCAAGCAAGCCGGCGCCCCGACCGTTAATTTCGGCGTGTTCATCAATAATTTGATCAGCTTCATGATCGTGGCCTTCGTGCTGTTCATGGTGGTCAAGGCCATGAACCAGTTGCGCCGCAAGCAGGAGGAGGACCCGGCGGCCGAGCCGCCGCCCTCGCGCGAGGTGCAGCTCCTGGAGGAGATCAGGGACGCGCTCGTGGAAGGGACTGCGACCCGCCCCGAGCCGCCGCGCGCGCCCCGCTAGGGCCGCGGCCGAACGCAAGGATTTTGCGCCCGCCGCGCCCGGCGTGGCTGCCGCGTTGCGCGAAGGCATCGATTCAGAAAATATTTCTACCATTCGCGCGTGAAAGAAACAATTTTGCTTATTTTCGCGTCCACTAGCTTCCTGGGGGAATGATTTTTCGCTACACTCCCCATATTCACGG
>JAENXG010000066.1 GCA_016649675.1 Methyloceanibacter sp. | reverse complement strand
ACAGGAACGCAAGTGCGCCGCAGCGATCCCGACGCCCGCGGCAATACGACCGACATCGAATACATCTACATGCGCAACCGGTCCGACAGGGGGCTCGAACTGACCAACGACGATTCCTGGTGGTGGTTGAAGCGCAACAGCTCGCGCATGTAGGCTCGACGCTTCTCAGGATCACGATAGCGGTAACTCGCTTAGCCATAGGCGTCTTAGCCACATCTGTCATAGCCTTCTTAGCCATAGCCTTACGTCTAGCCTCGCAAATGTAGAGCGCTGAATGCATCTCCCCGCAATAGGGGCAGCCCGCCATCAGACGATCCCGATCTCGGGATTTGCCAGCGGGCGCGTGAACGACGGCGATGGCCGCTCGATTGCTGGTGAGGACTCGGTTATCTCCGGCAGCTCCTCTTCAGGCTGCTCGGGCGGATCGAGGAACACCCGCTCAGGCTGCGATTGGAGAGAGTTTGCGCCTCCTCGCACCAGGCAATGTTGTAAGCCTCGAGCGATTTGATGCTCTCCGCATTCTGATCCTGCATCCCCTGGAAGATGATCAGCCCGCCGCCAGGGGTCTCGATGCGCTCTCGTAGAGCACCCGGAACAGGTGACCGACGCCATACTCCTGGATCTTGTTCTCGATGAGAAGCTTGGCCGACTGCGCCAGTGTCTTCTGCACCTCTCTGATGCACACCACCCGCGAGCCGGGATGCAGCAGACAATGCTCGACCACGGCTCCGGCCATGTACCAACTCTTCCCGCTACCTCTGCCACCGAACACTCCCTTGAACCTAGAGGGCTGCATGAGGGGCTCGAAGATCCGGGCGGTTTCGATTGAAAGCTCGTTCAAGGGTTGCTCCTCAGTGGTACATTGGCCTAGGCGAACTGAAAAGGAGACCCGGTATGCGTCACCTTCTTCTAGCCGCAGCGACGCTCGCCACCGCCCTAGGAATTGGTGTCGGCAACGTAGAGGCGGCGTCCTTCGCATTGGACAGTCTGGCCAATTCCGGCGTTCAAACAGTTGATGTCCGTTACTACCGTCGGCATCCGGCGTACTACTACCGTCGGGGGCGAGATCCGTCGTACACCTCCCGTCACTGTTACAACCGCGACGAGATTCGTGAACTGCAGCGCATGTGGCCAGAAACGAATTGGCCGCGAAGCATGCGGTGCTTCCCCTATCGCTAAGTTCACGCCAGGTGCGCTGCCCTTTGTAGCGCGAGGGTCTTTAGGAGATGCTCGAAGATGCGGGCGGTTTCGATCTGCATTAGGTTGTCTCTGGTGTGTTAAGTACGCGCTCAGTGTCGAGGATGGCCTGCCGCAGATAGGGGTCTACCGGCCCGCGTTGACGGCCTCCCATCAAGTCAACTGGCCACTTGCGGCGCTCACGCTGGATCACCGTCCGATCAACCTCGATGGCGGCGATCTGGTTGAGCTCTCTAATCCAGTCACGTTCTGCTTTGGCCCGGTTGTGCAACATTGCGGCCGCTGCCCGCTTAGCCTCCTCAAGCGGCAAGGGTTCGCTTGCTTGATTGCCAATGCGAGCGACCCAGCGCTGCCGTGTCTCCCCAGGCCAAGCCACCTCCATCAGCCAGCCCACCCCGCGCTTTGAGGGTCGGTCTATGCGGTAGGTGATGGAGTTGATCTTGACGAAGGCAATACCAGCTATGGATGCCTTTCTGAGGCTTTGTAAGGCTTTGGTTTTACGAGTGTTTTTAGAGCCTACAAGGGCACTCTGGTACTTGGGTCCATCGAGCGTTTCAACGGCATGCTGGCCACGGCAGGAATAGGAGCAGAAGTGCTTTAGTTTCCGCCGTTCTGGTAAGGGCCCTCCGCACTTCACACACTTCGTGACCGGTGCGTCCATTTACTCATTCCCAAATAAAAAACCCCTCCGGAGAGGGGCCTGGTGATCGAAGTATCCTGTTAGTTTGGTACGGTGCTAATGTGCAGGCGGCCCGAGGTGGCAAAGAGCAGGAGGCGATGCATGCTTCCGTCAAAGATTTTGATACCGGTCGACGGGTCCCCAGCCTCGCTTCGCGCGCTCGACTTCGGGATCGCAATGGCGAGTCAAAATCCAGGCACTTCGCTTGTGCTGCTTAATGTGCAGAACATTAGCGCCATGGCGCTATCCGGCGCAGCAATGGCGGGCGACTTGCAAGAGGCAGCTTCGAAAGCCTCGGAGGAGGCTCTCGATGGGGCGATAGGAAAATTGGAAGCAGCCGGCGCAGTCTTTAAGACCCTCATCAGAAGTGGACAGGCGGCAGAAACGATCGCTCAGGTAGCTCGTGAGGAAGACATTCAGCACATCGTTATGGGAACGCGAGGTCTTGGTAGCATTCAAGGCCTGCTGATGGGCTCAGTCGCCACGAAGGTCATCCACTTGGCTCAAGTTCCGATTACATTGATAAAATAGGGGCCGCCCCTAGCGGCAGCGGCAGATCAGGGCTAGGCGGTCAGAATCCTGAAGACCGAGGTGCGGCTGATTGAAAGTTGGCGAGCGATCTCAGACGGACCTACCCCGGTAGCGCGAAGTTGCTTCACCTTGTCGGCTTTCACTCGCGCTGTCGGCGCTCTGCCTTTGTACTTCCCTTCGGCCTTGGCCTTGGCGATGCCGACCATCATGCGCTCCCTGATCAGCTCCCGCTCGAACTGGGCGATAGCGCCGAGCATGTTGAACATGAGCCTGCCGGTCGGGGTCGTGGTGTCGATTGCCTGATCGAGAACCTTCAGCCCGACACCCTTGGCGTCCAGTCGTTTCCCTATTTCGCAGAGATGCGGAACGCTGCGGGCAAGACGGTCGAGCTTGGTGACCACGAGCACGTCAGCCTCGCGTGCGTAGTCGAGAGCAGCCTCCAACTGCTCCCGCTCGGATGCGACCGCAGAGACCTGCTCGCAAAAGACCTTCTCGCAGCCGGCAGCCTTGAGCTGTGCTTGCTGCGCCTCGAACGACGCTTCCTGCTCAATGGTGCTGGTTCTCGCATAGCCGATGTTCATGTGCCTAATCCTGTTCCAATAAGGTCTAAGGCATAATGAACTTGGCTGTGCCAAAAAGCAATAAACACCTTCAGTGGAACAAGAATGAATTGTTGCGTTAGAGGTTCCCCTAAAGGGACTCTTGGAACTGCTCCTTTCGTCCGGTGTTTAGCCCTACAGGAGCGCGGCGCAGTTCCCTGCTTCCCCACGCAGGCCGCGCTTACCCTTCACTTGGAGCCTGGGCAATCAGCCCGGGCTCCTTTTTTAGAACTGCGGTTATCGCCGTAGGTTGGTTACCCGGTTGCAGCGCGGCGCTCACTCTCCGAACAGACCGACCGCGCGCAATGAGAACGGGTGAGACCCAGAAGCCCGTGGTGCCGGCAATCAGCCGGGGCTTCGTTTTGCCAGGAACCCCCGTAGTGGACCGCCCGTTAATTCGACGGCGCGGTGTCCCCAACCTCCCTGATAGGCAACCCAGCAGCGCCGGTGAATGGAGAAGCCCCGTATGGGGACTGCTGGGCTTCTCGCTTAGACGATCCCGAGCGGGGGATTCGCCAGCGGGCGATTGAAGGAAGGCGATCCGCGCTCGATTGTTGGCGAGGGTTCCACGATTTCCGGCAGCTGAGCTACGGGCTTCGATTAGCCGACGTGACTCGCAACCTGCTTAGCTAGCGACGAGGCTGCCATTGCGCATTGTCACAAGCTGGACGGAGCTTCAGAGCCGTCACCGACGACTCCAGCGATTGTACTGCGGGATCAAACGCCAGCCGCGCTGACGCTCGCGCTTGATCACATGCGACAAGGAACCGTGGGCGTTCTGCCAATACCACGAGCCCATGAACGGGCTGGTCACCACTTGCGCCTTCGGATGCCCCCCCATGAAATCCGCAATCGCATCTTGGACGCCGAGCTTATGGCTATCGTGGAACAGCATGTGCCCGTTCCGGGCGAGGCCGCCGTACCAATTGGCGATGTCAGCCGAGCAGCCCTGATAGGAGTGGTCGCCGTCGATGAAGAGCAGGTCGTAAGGCCCGATCTCGGGGAAGCATCCCTTCTGGCTGTCGCCGACAATCAGGCGGACGCGTTTGAGGCTGCTCTTGCTCGTCGCCTCAAACAGCCGCTTGAGCTTTTCGTCATCCTGCGGCTCGAGGTCGATCGAATAGATCGGCACGCTCTTCGGCACGGCGTTGGCCAAGAGGAATGTGCTGCCGCCTTTGAAGCGTCCGATCTCGACGATGCCGAGCTTGGCGTGCCGGGCGACTGCAAAGAGATATTCGCCTTCCCACGGGCAGAGCTGGATAAAGTGTTCGTCGAGCTTGTGCTCGGTGAACATCGCCGAGGGCGGCGGTATCGGAATCTTGCGATATCCCTTTTCGACATTTACGAGCCGGAACGCCGCGCCGTACTCCTGAAAAAACTTCGACCAGTGCATCCGAACTTCCAGGGTATCCCGCTGCCTGCATCAGATATATCACGGGTGCAGCTTTTGTTTTCGTTCACAAGGCTCCGCGCTCAGAGCAACCGTCACCCCTACACTCCCTCAAACAGATTCCCGGCAAGAAGCACGAGATAGCCGATTAGCAAGGTCAAAAAATTGCTTTGGGTCACATGCGGGATCGCAATACGAGCGTAATGAAGGACGACGGCGATCATGGCTATAACGAGAGAGACAATAAAAGTTGCCTGGGCAGGTGGTGTGAGCCGAAACATTGCCGTTCCCCTTCTGCAAAGCCTGTCTTTGGACAGAGCGATTTTAGCCTCTGTTGCTTTGGCCGAAAAAACAAAATGCGTTGGATGAGGATCGGGTCGGGGCGTGACGTTCTAGTAACGCATTCAATCTAGACTCTCATCCTGAGGGTGGGTGTGTGTCTGGCGTTGTGGTGACGTAGACATACGCTTTGTGTCGTATTGCATGAAACGCGACCACTCACCGTAACCGTCTCGCATCTTGATCGGTCAAGCTGGCTGATGCCGAGCTCGGCCGCTATAGCAGCCCCGATCGTTATCTTACGAAACATCATTTCCTCCATTTCAGTAGCTTTGAATGAGAACGTTCCTCTCGGGTGCAAAGTTTCGAGGGCCTTTGACAAAGGGTGGCGGCGCGGAGGGTCCGGGCCGCGAACCACAACTTTTGTCATTCGGGGAAGCTCGTTAAGGCAGGCGCCGGTGGCACACATTCATCAAAAAGGCGGTGCGAGCGCTCAAGCGTGTATCCCCAAACCTCCTTGAGAGGGTTGGGTTGGCACCGGCTGCGCCTGCATAGTCGCTACTGATCGCGGTGATCACCGCACCCGTTGCTGGGAAGCTGATCTTGTTGGCGACGATCTTGGCTTCACGCCGCAGCAAAGGACTTGCCTCGACGAGGCGCCTGAGAGCTTGGAAGACGCGTCCCTGCGCTTGTTCAAGGTCGTTGGCGGCGCGTACAATCCAAGCAAGCTCCGCAGCCGCTTGCCGGTTGGTGCCGATCTTCAATCCCGAGACCAGCACAGGCCATCGTAATCGTAGTAGTCAAAATTCTCGGGGCAAACGGCAGAGCCGGATCGAGTCCACCGCGGAGCCACAGCAGCAGAACCTCCCTGATAATAATGCCTCGGGCCCTCACCCGGACCATCATCACCATACTGATCTGGCGCTTCCTCGGCTTGTGGGGGCTCTTGGGGAGGTTCCTCAGAGGCTTGGGGGGCGGCCTCTTTGGCGCAAAACTGTTCCGGCAACGGCTTTTTGAATCTTTGAAAATACTCAATGACCGATGCTGGGGTGTCACGCGCCGGAAGACAATCGGCAAAGGCTTTGTCGCCTAACAACCCCGCAATCAAGAATGGAATCACCCAACACTTGGTCATTTGCCGTATCTAGGTCTGTGTTCAACCTAGGAGGAAGTCTAGAGGGTCGCGCCTGAACCGGGTCTGAGCCGTCCGTTCATCTAACATTTAAGTTTGCCAAGAGAAGTTCATTGCTAGCACATCGAGCCACAGGTTATCGCACGTCTAACGCTTGAGTGACACCGCCCCCATTACCGCTTCTTTGCGATTGGGCGAATGCTGCCGTCAACCGCGACCTGCCCGCATCGACTCGCAATCTTCGCTGCGCCTGCTAAAACCACGGCATGCCCCGCCCCGTTGACCGGCTTGGCTTTATCGAGCCGCAACTCCTAACCTTAACCGAACACCCGCCTCGGGGCTCCGACTGGATTCACGAAATCAAACACGATGGCTATCGCTGCCAAGTGCTGCTTGAGCGAGGGCAGGCGCGCGTATTCACCCGCAACGGACACGATTGGAGCGACCGCTATCCCTCCATCGTCCGCGCCGCTGCCAACCTCCGCTGCCAATCGGCAATTCTCGATGGCGAGGCCATTGTGCAGGACGACAACGGTATTTCTGACTTCGAGGCATTACCCTCGGCCATGCGGTGGCGTCCCGACAGCATCATCCTCTACGCCTTCGATCTGATGCATCTCGATGGGCGAGACCTCCGGCAACAATGTCTGTCAGAGCGCCGCTCGATCTTGAAGGCTCTAATCGGTAATGACGACGAGAGCCGTATTCAACTCAGCGATGAGTTTCATGGTGACGGAGATGCCTTGTTCAAAGCCTGCGCCCAGCACGGATTGGAGGGCATCGTTTCCAAACATGCACTGGCACCCTATCGGAGTGGTCGGAGCAGGACTTGGCTAAAGACCAAGTGCTTCAGCGAATCCACCTTTGTGGTGATCGGCACGGATCGTGACCGCAAGACCGGAGCGCTCAGAGCTCTGCTCGCGCACCCCGGCAGCGCGGGCCTGAACTACGCCGGGGCGGCATTCATCGCTCTTAGTGACGATGCGCGGACAGAGTTTATCGCTGAGGTGGGGCGTCTCACCACGTCTTGGGCAGCGTTTAAATCCTCACGGCTGACTGATGTTAAGTGGTGCCAACCGAAGTTGATAGTGCGAGTGAAGCATCTGGCGGGAAGCAAGATGCTGCGCCACGCCACGGTAAGAGCCTTAGCGCAATAGAGTGGCGTACCGGGGACTTCGGGCTTCGCGTGCGGTGCCCTTCCACTTTTAAGTGAAACGACTTTGAGGCGATCCCTTTGGCCACCCCAAGGCGCGACCTTAGCCCTGAAGGCGGAATAAGTGTCACCGTTTCGGGAAACAAGGCGAACGCCGAGCGTTTAAGCTTCCATGCTCTGTATCAGTTTAGGAGGCAGTGAAATGCGTAGATTGGGAATGGCCTTGGGCGCTATTGGTTTGTTTAGTTCGGGGCTGTTGGACGCGCAGGCGACTCCCTTGAGTAGCTCAAGCACGTTAGTTGCACAGAACTCGTCTGCCCTGGTGCAGGTTGGCTGCGAAAGAAGCGGAGATAATTGCCCGTACGGCTACCGCATTGAACGTCACGGCGGGCATGGAATGTCTTGCGAACCCTGTTGGCCGCAGAAGCATAGTTATTGGGGGGATCGGGATTACGAGCCGAGGCACTACCGAGAATACGGCGACGAGGGATACGAGCCAAGGCGGGACCGCAATTACGGTGACCAAGGCTATGATCCGAGGTGGTACCGCAACTATTAGAGACCCGATACCTCCCCTTCTTGACCAATATCGAATAGCGACCCTGATTAGCTGAAGTGATCTTCCCCCTACCGCTTCGGCAAGCTCTGCTTGAGCAGCAACGGGGTCGGCGAACATGGAGAAATATTCCAGGCGCCCATACCCCGACGACTGAGGAACCGCCAGCGACGGTAAGTTAACTCAGGGGAACTAAGTCGGCGCGAGCGGGTTCTCCCTTTAGTGAGATTGGCGCGATACACCTAGATCCCCCGCCCCCAAAGCTAGCGCCGATGCCCACGAACAAATTCCCAGAAGCCTGGCTGCTCCCCCGCGGTCGGGCTTCTTCGTTTTCACATAATCCCCACCTAGGCCGCTATGGGTTTGAGGGCGGGAACGAGAACCAAGATCATGTAAGGATCAATCCATAGCGCCAAGCTCGGCTGCCTGCCGGATGCCGCTGCAAAAGCGGACGCGCACCAGGATCACGTACAAATCAATCCATAGCGTCTAGCTCGCTGCTACGCAGTTCTAAACGAAGCCCGGTCCCGCAGCCGGGCTTTCTTTTTGCTCGTCATGTTCATGCTAGAGTCACGGTATGAACAACGACCGAAGCCATGTCAGCCTCGCGAGTCTCATTGTCGTGGTGCTGTCGGCGAGTGCCTTGCCGGAGCCAGCCGCCGCGCGCATCCAATGCCAGGGCAATTTCCAGAGCACCAAATACGGCCCGATCGCTACGCCCTATTGCGAGGAAGAGCAGATTGCCATCGTGGCCCAGAGCCTCGGATGGCACGTGTCTGCTTCTGAGATTCACAATGATCCCCTAAAGAAGATCGATGTCTGCACAGCCCTCGCCGGTGATGCGCGGTTGAAGGGCTCTTGTCCGGTCCGAGCGAAGCGGGGCGGGTGAACTGAGGATGCTGCACCCACCCATCTACATCTGCAGCTGGCATGAATAAAATCGCCCTGTCGGACTCTTTGCTCTCATCCGTCGCTACAGCTTCGGGTCCTTTTTCCTAAGGTAGAGTGGTGATCGCGAGAGACGATGCGAAATATATGGCCAGGGACGGGCTCGGCCAGCGCTTCGGCCTTGCACCTAATCGCCCCACAATCGGCAAAAAGTCACCAGAAAGGGACGATAAGATAAACGGCTCTCGACGAGGAGAGCCAGATGCGGATAAACGAACCGAGATCCCCCGTGGTGATGGAGCGGGGCCACTCCAAATCCATTCGCGACGCCAGCTCGCATGAGTTCGACTACCCTCAGGAATCTTTGCCTGAGGCTATCGAGATGTTGCTGTGCCTGTTGGACGGAGCTGAACGGCGGCACAGGCTAGTGATGAGGTGGTCAGGAAGGCTGCATGATTGACATCACTGTTGGGCTTAAGGCGGCCTTCATGGTTGGCGACACTACCAGTGTCGAAGCTTAGTTTGACCGTAGAAGAGCCCCCGGTGGCCTTACGCCGGACCTTTTCCTGTGCCTGGATATTCGTGGGGCAGGGCATAGTCCTCCAAGCCCGGCCCTGGCGGCCTTGACTGAACGAAACGGGGGTCGCTGAGATCAGGGCCGCCTTGCTCGCCTAGTTGCAGCCTTCCGCCCCTTTGCTCTGGGCTCCGAAAGGCACATCCGGATTGAGAATCGGGCCGGTGATCATCCCGGGGCAACTGCAAATGCGTGTCCGTTCAGTGTAAGCTTCGCCTGCTCAACTTCTGGACTTTAGGGGGGACACCATGCCTTTTCGGCTCACACCACCGACGCAATTGACGTTGCTCATCTCTGTCGTCTTGGCAATCCTGGCCGCGATCCTTCACTACACCGGTATCTCGATTCCGCTAGTGGGTACGCACACTTTCGGCACGCTTCTGGTCGGCTATTTGGTTCTACTTGCTGGCAACCTGATCGAAGGAATCTAGCCAAGGCCAAAAAGAAAACGGGCTCCGGAGATTAATAATGCACGACATGATGGGCGGGGGTGTTGGCGTCCTGGTCTTTCTGATTTTTGTGGTGCTCCTCATCGTTGCGCTCATGCGACTCGGCCTTTTCCGCTGAGAAAAGGGCGCCGGGCCGAAGCCGATCACTTCAAGAGAAACGCGCCTAGATGTAAGGCGTTTTCAGTTTCTTAAATCGTTATGGCGGTGCTGCGCTTCAGGCTGAGGCCCACATGCGGGTCGTTCCTCATATTGAAGGAGCCCTACTAGCGCCGAACAGTTCTCATCCAATGGAGCGCGTGAAGATCCTCCTCCGGCAGCTCCATGAACAGGCGCTTGCTGCGTCCCAGCAAAAACACCCTTTGTTAACCAGAGTCTGTAACGGTTCTGTCGTGGCAAGCAGAACGGCGGAGTGTAGAGATGAGCGGACACACAGCTAATGAGTCGCCCAACGTCATCGGGACGCAAGCCCCCGCGCCTACAGGGTACCGTGTCTCCATCTTGCCGGGTGCGCTTGAGGTAACCGCTCGCTTGGCAAGTGCCGAGGAGCTACGCAACCTGGTGAAAGTTCTTCAAGCGAACATTGCAATTTGGGCGGACTCGACCGGAGACGAGCCACCTTTAACCTTCAGCAAACGTGTCGCCAAGGCGGGCTAGTCGGGGCTTCTTCTTTGTGCGTCGGCTTAGGCCCGGCGACAGCGGCGCCAGCTCCAGCGATTGCACTTAATGCAACCGACGAGCCGTTCACCGTAATGGTTGATCTCGATGAGCGGTCGCTTGCAGCGGGAGCAGGTATCGACGTGATCACCCATTAGCCAACTTAACAACCGTGTAAGGATTTGAGCGATAGTCTTTTCGAGCCCACTTTCACGGAAAGCCGCTTCCGGAGGGCACGAGAGCTAGGGACTAAACGTGCGTATCATCGTGGCCATTGCTCTTGCGGTCGGTTCCGTTGTGTTGGCAAGCTGCCACCATGGGCAAATACCTTCCGCCCAACTGTTGTCGCCACCGCCGTCGACGAAACTGCCATCTAGTGCACCCTCGAACGCACCTCCCTATGGCTTCCGGCCTGCCAGCCGGCCGCTATGGGTGTGAAGGCGGGCCTATCTAGAAAGCATCAAGGTCGGACGCTGCCCGCTCGCCAGACTT
>JAENXG010000566.1 GCA_016649675.1 Methyloceanibacter sp. | reverse complement strand
AGGGTCACGCCGATCGGCCTGCCCTCATGGCTCTCCACGTTCACCTTCATGCCATCCTGCAGGAAGGCGGCGCGCTCCTCCAGGAAATCGCGGGGAAGCTCGATCTGCTCATAGGTATCCATGTCCATGAAGGTGAGCATGTCGCCCTCGGCGTAGAGGAACTGATAGTCCCGCTGCTCGAGCCGCACGCGCTCAACCGTCTCGGAGGAGCGGAAGCGCTCATTGAGCTTGGTGCCATCGATGGCGTTCTTCAGCTCGACTTGCGCGTAGGCCGGCCCCTTGCCTGGCTTGACGGCTTGCGTCTTCACCGCGACCCACAGCGTGCCCTTGTGCTCGATCACATTGCCGGGTCTGATCTCGTTGCCATTGATTTTCATGGAATGCCCTGGAGAGAATCTAGGTGGCCGCCTTTAAGGCTTGCGGCCCTGCCGCTGTCAAGTGCGGCTCCGAACCGCACGGTGTCAACCTCGTTGCTGAGGCTGCGCCCGCGTGGCGCGCTGCATATTACTGCTCGGTGAGGCGGCCGTTGCGCCAGTCGTCGGCCAACTTCTCGGCCTTGGCGCGCTCGTCCTTGGTGAGCTTGGCAAGCAGGATGTCGAGGGAGAAGTCGCTGACGCCCGCCGTGCGCGCGAGCAAATGCCATTTGGCGGCCTCGACGGGATCGGCTTTCACCACCACGCCATTGGCGTAGAGGCGGGCGAGCCGGTTCTGGGCGACCGGGTTGCCCTGCTCGGCGGACAGGCGGAACAGCTTGGCGGCGCGCTGCTCGTCGACGGCGACGCCTTCGCCCTTGAACAGCATCACGCCATATTCGACCTGGGCTTCCGGGTAGCCCGCATCGGCAGCCTTGCCGGTCCATTCCGCCGCCTTGGCCTTGTCGATCGGCACCCCGCGGCCGAATTGGTAGAGCGCGCCGAGATCGTATTCGGCTGGAGGGTGGCCCTGCTCGGCGGCCTTCTGCATCCATTCGGCCGCCTTCGCCTCGTCGGCCGGGCGTCCGTTGCCGTTCAGATAGATGAGGGCGAGATTGTACTCGGCCGAGGCATGGCCGCTCTGCGCCGCCTTCTCGAACAGGTCGGCGGCAAGGCGCAGATTCTTCTTCACGCCGCGGCCTTCGGCGACAAGCGTCCCCAGCGAGAACTGGGCGTTGGCGTCGCCGAGGTCGGCGGCCTTGGCATAGGCGTCCGCTGCCTTGTTGAGATCTTGGGCAACGCCGAGCCCTTCCGAATAGATCTCCCCCATCAGGGTGAAGGCCTCTTTGGAGCCCTGGGCCGCCTCCTGTTCGGCAAGCTTGAGCGCCGTCAGGTAGTTGCCCTGGAAATAGGCGGTATAGGACGGGCTCTCGGTTGCGCCGGCGGAGGACGGGGCAAGCGCCAGCACGAGCGCTGCGGCCAGGAGGGCGGCCGGCACCGAAAACAGGCTCACGCAGCTCTCCTCACATGGCGGATGGCACTATTGATCGCGGCGATAAGACTTACCACGCTGTCGTCTTGCCAAATCCTGTTGGAGGGCGCGACAAAATCGGCGCCAAGCGCGGCGAGCCTTGCCGCGTCCTCGGGGCT
>JAENXG010000427.1 GCA_016649675.1 Methyloceanibacter sp. | reverse complement strand
GCCCATGCTGCGCCGGAACCAGCCGGTCGCCTCTCCCGGCTGGTCGAGATGTTTCGGCACGCGCTTCCACCCGGCGAAGAGATTGCCGATGAGCCCGAGCATGGAGCGGAAATCGACCGCCATGAGGCCGGTCTTGTCCTGCCCCACAGCTTCCCCCGGTCGAGATGCACGCGGGCCGCGGCAGCCTCGACGTCGTAGTCGCCGAAGCTTTGCCCTTTTGCCTTGGCGATCTCGCCGAGATGAGCAACCCGCCGCCCGGTCAGCGGGTGCGTCGAGTTGAGCTGAATGAGCGCCGCCCAGGGATTATACGTGTCGAACAGCATGGCCTCGGCGGCGCTGCCGGGGCTCTTGGCCGCACTCTCGGCGAGGAGGCCGGTATAGCGGGCGTTCTTGACGTCGATCACGCCGAGATGCCGCGTGCTGCGCAACAGGCTCTGCGTGGCCTCGGTGTCCTCGACCGCGACGATGCCGTAAGCGATCTTGATGAGCGCACTGGCGAGGTGTCGCGGCTCTACGGGAGGCTGAAAAGGCGTCGGCGAGATATTCGCGTGTCCGGCTGAGATAGAGCAGCAGGTAGATGCCGATATAATAGCAGAGGAGCGCCGCCAGACCGATGATGGCCCCTTTGCCCTTCTTGTCGCTGCTGCCGCCGCTGCTCCGCATGAGCGCCGCGTAGACCTGGTAGAGGATCTGCACCAGCATGCCCGCCATGGTCATCAGGATGAAATCGCGATTGACGATGTGGCCGAGCTCGTGCGCCACGACGGCGCGCTGCTCGTCCTCGCTCAGGAACTCGAAGATGCCTTGCGTGACCACGATGCGGGCGTTTGATCGCAACAGCCCATAGGTGAAGGCGGTCGGGTTCCGGTCGGGGATGAAGCCGATCCTCGGCGCGGTGAACCGGTACTCGTCGGCCACCTGGTGGATAAGCTGATGCACGCCGGCGTAGCGCTGTTTCACCGTGGCGTCGTCGAGGAACTCGAGCTTGTTGAACCAGCGGAGCGTCAGATCCGACAGCCAAGGGCTGATCAGCCAGATGAGAAGATTGATCACCACGGTGAGCGCGATAGCGACGGTCAAATCGACCTCGCCCATCGACACCATGGCGGCGAGGACGCAGCCGATCACCATGCCGACCAGGAGTCCGAAGGTGATCAGCGATGCAAAGATGAGACGAGCCACGGCGATCCCCAAGCTTAGGCGACGGCTTGGAGCTTAGCCTCGGGGCTGCCGGAGCGCTGCTAGAATCGCCAGGAGGCGACGCGCCCCAATACCGAGCATCAATCCTGGTCGGAGCGGACGAATTGGGCGAGTTTGGTTCCGCTGGCATCGAACAGGACGAGCTTGGTTCCGTCTTGCTCGAACGTGCTGGCGGCCTGTAGCACCCCTAAGAAGGTACCTTCCAGGCGGATGGTCCCCGGGCAGCCCATCCGCGTCGACATCAGCGGGCCGATCTTGATGGCATCGCCTGAGATCGTGTAGGAGCCGAAGAAGTGGTTGCAGCCGCCGTTGCCGCTGATCTCGCCGCCCGGCTTGAACTCGACGACCATGCGATTTTCGCCGGGCAGCTCGGAGGCGACGATGAAGCTCGGACGCCACTCGCTTCCGGTGAGATCGGCACTCATCGCCATGCCGGCCGTTCCAACAGCCAAAGCCAACGCCAAGAGCGGCATTCTACTCTCCAAGGTTTGCACCTCACGCCCGTCTCGCCGCCGAAGCTGAGGCGGAGCTACGCATCATGGTCTGAAGGAGCAGGATTGCAGAGGAACGAATGGCACCGAGGCCGCGTGCTGCCGACGATGCGCGCATCTTATCAACGGCGAAGAAAGCCCCACATTAAATCTTGGCAAGACCCGGGGTTAAGCGCGCCAGCACGAACCGCTTTGATACCGTGCCCCCAACGCGTCATCGGCCCTTTGACGATAAAGCTCGCGCCTATACATTACGCGGCATCAGCCGGACGGCGCCTCTCATACCCGTGAGGCGTCATGCCGGTCCATTTGCATCGAGAGAAAAAAAGACCCCGTAGCTCAGTTGGATAGAGCATCAGATTCCTAATCTGAGGGTCAGCGGTTCGAATCCGCTCGGGGTCGCCAGTTTTCCGCCATTCCTTGGAACCACAGGAGGCCGAACAGGGTCTGGGGTCTACTAGGGGGTCTACAGCGACCCCGGCTCTTATTGCTTCACCTGTTGAGGCCGTGTGCCCGCGACAATCTCGTCGATGATTTCCGTGTTTTAAGGGCCGCTGAGGGCTTCGAGGTCTCGGGGTGCTGGGATGCCGGGTGCCGGTCAAAGGGCCAATGAGCGACTCCGCGACCGCACGAAGGCGGACTAGCTTGCGAAGATCG
>JAENXG010000451.1 GCA_016649675.1 Methyloceanibacter sp. | reverse complement strand
GTGGAACTCATGGGCGTAATAAACCGCAAACACCGTGTGGATCAGCAGCCAGGACAGGAAGATGGTCGAGACCGACAAGGCCACGCTGAGGGTTCGATCCATGCCGTGCTCGCTTCGCAGCGCGGAGAGTTGCGCCACCAGCGCGAGCAAGGTGAAGAACGAGCCGAGAATGACGATGACAAGGACGACGGTGCGGCTCTCCCGCTCAATGCTCGCCTCGCGCTTGATCCCTTCGATCTCGGCGCGCCACATCTTGATGGCGACCAGCAGCAAATAGAGCCAGCCGCCCGCGTTCCAGCCGGCGAGGATGCGGGGCATCGTGTCGCCCAGCGGAATGAAGAGTCCAACGGCGACACCGACGCAGAGCGCGACCAGGAACCGGATTTGCGCGCGGGCGTGTCGGGTCAGCGCCACCCACAATGATTCTTGCTTCTGTCGACGGTTGGTCTGTTGTGCCCGCGGTGCCATCACATCTCCAGCTCAGCGCGTGCGGCTCACGGCGAAACGCACAGTATCTAGCAGTGTTTCGGCCCGGCTGCCGAAAGGCGCAAGGGCTGCTTCAGCCTCTTCAAGCAGCACGCCGAGCTGCGCTCTAGCGGCGTCGACGCCCATCAGCGCCACCAGCGTCGCCTTGCCACGACCGGCATCCTTGGCCACCGCCTTGCCGAGTGCCTCGGCATCGCCTTGCGCGTCGAGGAGATCGTCGGCGAGCTGGAAGGCCTGGCCAAAGAAAGACGCGTAAGCCTGGAGCGCCGCGCGGTCGGCGGCGTCCGCCCGGCCAAGAACAGCGCCCGCCTCACAGGCGAAGCGGAACAGGGCGCCGGTCTTGAGCGCCTGCATGGTGGCCACGTCGGCCGGGTTGAAGCCTTGTCGCTCGGGGCTGAGATCGAGCGCCTGGCCGAGCGCCATCCCCTGCCAGCCCCCCGCCTTGGCCAGATCGAGGACAAGCTCGGCGCGGATGGCGGGATCTTGGTGCAGGCGCGGGTCGCTCAGGATCTCGAAGGCGAGGGTCAGGAGGGCGTCGCCCGCAAGGATGGCGGTCGCCTCGTCAAAGGCGATATGGACGGTCGGGCGGCCGCGCCGCAGCGCGTCGTCGTCCATGGCCGGCAGGTCGTCATGCACCAGCGAGTAGCAATGGACGCATTCCAGCGCGCAAGCGGCATCGAGCGCCGAGTCCTCGTTCACGCCAAACAAACGCGCCGATTGGATGAGAAGAAACGGTCTGATGCGCTTGCCGCCGCCAAGCACGGCATAGCGCATGGCTTGGGCCAGCGTGGTGTCTTGTCCGGCCGGGGCGCGGTCTTGGCCGAGCAGTTCGCCGAGCCGCCGCTCCACGGCCCAAGCGACGCGTTCGAGCTCTTGAGGGAAGGTCATCTTGTGGAAAGAGACAGAAAGGGCGGCTCTTTGCCGCAAATCCATGGGTAAGCCTTACCCTAATACCACGTTGCCCGATGCGGCAACCGGGAGGTACAAGCCCATTCCATGGCGATTCAAGCAGTCTCGGGCTCGCGCCCCCGAAAGCGCACCAGGAGACGCGTGAGACATCCTTGGCTCCGCCGCGCCGCGCTCGTTGTGCTTGGCGTGCTGGCGGCGCTTCTCCTCTCCATCGTCGCCTTCCGCTTCATCAATCCGCCGTTCACCGCGGTGATGCTCGCGGAAAAGCTGAAGGGCACCACCTTCCGCCGCCATTGGGTGCCGCTCGAGGACATTTCCCGCAACCTCCCCTTGGCGGTGATCGCGAGCGAGGACGGCCGCTTCTGCGTTCATTGGGGCGTCGATTGGGGCGCGGTCAGGGAGGCGATCGACGACGGCGCCTTTCGCGGCGCCAGCACGATCCCGATGCAGACGGCGAAGAATCTCTATCTGTGGAACGGCCGGAGCTATACCCGCAAGGCGCTCGAGATGCCGCTCGCCTATGTCCTGTCCTTCATCTGGCCGAAGCAGCGGATGATGGAGGTCTATCTCAACGTTGCCCAATGGGGGCCTGGGATTTTCGGGGCAGAGGCCGCAAGCCGGTACTATTTCCACAAAAGCGCGGCCGAGCTGACCCGCCGCGAGGCGGTTCTGCTGGCGGTGGCGCTGCCCAGTCCACGCTTGCGCAATCCGGCCAAGCCATCCCCGCGGATGCTCAGGATCGCAAGGGCCATCGAGGCCCGCATGCCGATCCTGGCCCTGCGCTCGAATTGCGTCCTGC
>JAENXG010000376.1 GCA_016649675.1 Methyloceanibacter sp. | reverse complement strand
CCCACCCAATATTTGGCTCGGTTGATGCGCCCCTCGAACGACGTGAAGAGATATTGGAAATCCATCTTGTCCCCTCCCTTGGCGGCCAAGCTTAGGCCGACCCCGTACCTTGTAAGGCCGAAGGGCGGCTTCGCGAAAGGGGGATGTGCAAGCCGTGATGGCTTTTAAGCCGTTCCCGGTCAGGCCGCGTTGACGGCGGCCGTCCGGCTCTTGGGCGTGCCCCTCTTGGGGAAGAATTGCGTCAGCTCCGCTGCCGGGCGCGCCGGGCTGAAGAGGTTCCCTTGCATCTCGGTGCAGCCGAAAGCCCGCACCGCCGCAAGCTGCGCTTCGGTCTCGACCCCCTCGGCGGTGGTGTCGATATCGAGGTCGCGCCCCAGCGTGGCGATCGCGTGCAGGATCGCAGGGGTGTTCTTGTTCAGCGCGAGGCTGCTGATGAACGACCGATCGATCTTGATCTTGTCGAAGACGAAGCTGTGCAGATAGGCCAATGAGGAGTAGCCGATGCCGAAATCGTCAAGCGCAATGCGCACGCCGAGCGCGCGGAGGCCGGTCAGAGCGCTGAACGTGACCTCGTCGTTCCACAGCAGGAGCGACTCGGTGATTTCAAGCTCTAAGCGAGTCCCCGGCAGGCCGGCCTCGGCAAGGGCGTTGCTGACGGTCTCCACGAGATTGCTGACCTTGAACTGCACCGCCGACAGATTCACCGCCACCCTGATCGGATTCGGCCAGCGCGACGCATCGGCGCAGGCTTGGCGCAACACCCACTCGCCGATCGGGACGATCAGGCCGGTCTCTTCGGCGATAGGGATGAAGTCGGCTGGCGATACCATCCCTCGGCTCGGATGGGCCCAGCGCAGAAGGGCCTCAAAGCCGTTGACTTCGTTGGTTCTGAGATTGACCAGCGGCTGGTAGTGCAGTTCGAGCGCTCCGTCGCTGAAAGCCCGTCTAAGATCGACCTCCAGTTGGACCCTTGTCTGCATGCGCTGGTCCATCTCTCTTTCGAAGAAGCGATAGGCGCCCCGGCTCTCTTGCTTGACGAGATGCAGAGCGAGATCGGCATTCTTCAGAAGCTCGGGCGGATCGGCACCGTCATGTGGTGACAGCGCAATGCCGATGCTCGCGCCAAGCGTGAGAAGCTGGCCATCGAGCTCGAATGGCGTATGCATGGCCTTCAACACCCGCGCCGCAAGAGAGGCGGCTTCGTTGGCTTGGTCCGCCGTAAGTTGAACAATGGCGAATTCTTCGCCACCGAACCTCGCAACCGTGTCGCGAGCGGTGACGCAGCCGCGCAGTCGCCGGGCCGCCAATGTCAACAAGCGGTCTCCGGCCGGATGCCCAAGCGTGTCGTTGATGTCCTGGAAGCGGTCGAGGCCGACCAGGAGCACGGCGACGCCCCCGCCCACGGATAGTCCTGTGAGCGCATGGCCGAGGCGGTCGATCAGGAGCAGCCGGTTGGGAAGTCCGGTCAGCGCGTCGTGATGCGCCATATGCGCGATCGCTTCATTCTGGCGCTTGAGCTCCGCGGCGAGCGCGGCTTGCTCCCCTTCCGCCTCCTTGCGGGGCGTGATGTCGACCCTGATCGAAATATATCCTACCACCTTGCCGCGCCGGTTGCAGGCGGGGATGATCCAGGTGTCGACCCAATAGAGCGAGCCGTCCTTGGCGCGATTGCGGAGCTCGCCGCGCCAAAGCTCGCCGCGGGCGATGGTCCGATACATGGCCTTGAAGAAGGCGTCCGAGTGGTGGCCGGAATTCAGAATGCGGTGGTTCTGCCCGATCACTCGTGCTCTTGGTATTTGCTGATGCGCACGAACTGCTCATTGGCGTAGACGATTGTTCCCTTAGTGTCGGTCACCGCGACGATTGCCACCTGATCGAGAGCCCAAGCATAAGTCTCGGCGCCGCAAATTTTGCGGAAGGCCCCACCGACAGACCGGCGCACAGGATAGTGGCGGAGCGCGGCTTGGTCTGGGGCGGAGGCCAGTCTGTGGACGTTCGGTTCCATGGCGTCCTTGCCCGCGCAGGGCGGAGCGTGGCAGATCGACCGTTCGACGGGACGAACGGTCGGATCTGACGAAAACGCTACCACCGTAAAGGAAACGCTTCTTGAACGTGGGCAGACAAGGGAACGTAGGCGGACAGTGGCGTTAAGGCCTGCTTAACGCATAAAGCGCGCCTCTGGGACGCCTCGCGGAACAAGCGTTCTCCGCCAATCCTGAGCCTCGAACGAAGGCGGAACGCGCCTAAAGTTTCGCGTCGCTTTGGGGCTGGCCGAGGGGATCGGGACCGTAGCGATTGGGCCCTTGAGTGCCTTTGAGGAAGCCGATCTCGATGAAGAGCCACAGCGTGATCGCTATGGTGACGGCGCCGACGACGCCGGCGGCGGTGAATGCCGCCACCTTTTGCTCGTCCGGCAGCATGACCCCCACCACCAGCAGGACGATGGCGACAGTCAGCACGAGCGCCTGCACCACGAGCCACCAGCCGGTGCGGTCCCGGTCATGCAGCCGTTTGACGCTGAGCGCGAAGTTGATCCACAGGTTGACGATGGCGACCAGACCCATGGCGACCGCAAAGGGCCCCGAAGGCTCGAATTGCTGCGTATCCGGATCGATCGCGCCCATGCCGTAAGACTGAGCCGCGAATTGGAGGGTG
>JAENXG010000286.1 GCA_016649675.1 Methyloceanibacter sp. | reverse complement strand
GGCTCGCTTGTACGTCCGCAACTGACCCAAACCGGACGTAGCTACCCATTTCACGACCGGGGGAATCCAATTTACGGGATATGTCTCGCCCATTGAGCAAGAAGGCGCTGCCAAAAAAAACGTATCGCGACATTATGGCCGAGCCGTCGGCTGGATTGAGAGGTGTCCAGACCGGACCCGGGCGCTACCTATTTACGCGAAATGCCGCGATCAATCAGATGTGTCGCCGAGTGAGCGCGTTGAAGGCGTCAATTCCGCCCTTTATCATCGAATAGCGTGTCAGGCTGCTCACAGTCACCGACACCGGCCCCTTGCTGAATCCCACGCGCCTCTAAAAGAGCTATTGCACGCACGAGAACGGTAATGATCCCCGATTGCGCCCTAACGCTCAGATATAGAATCAAAAGGATGCCTGAACTGATGAGGACCCAGACATATAGTATGAGGTCCGTTCCCCGGCCAATGCCAATCCAGTGCGCAATGACGGTGGCGTGCTCCGGCATCCAAACGAGATAGCCACCGAACAAAGCCGCGCAGAGAACCGTAGCCGCCACTAACGGGATCTGTCGCAGTTGGGCAAGAGTGGTCAGGCAGATTGCAAGCAATAGAGCCGTGAAAAGAAACTGAGCGATCATCGGTGCAGGCTCCCGGCAAGGAGTTCCAAAAGGATGTTGACCGAGTTGCTCAGTCTCTGACCTTTTGCCTTTGAGTACTGCGTGTAATCGATGGTGACCGGCACCTCCACAAATTTGAGCCTGCTTTTCGCGATCTGATGAAGGATTTCGGAGGCATGTGCCATCCGATTTTGGCAGATTTGCAATACGCTCGCCCCGCGGCGAGTGAATGCGCGCAAGCCATTGTGGGCGTCGGTGATTTCCAATCCGGTCGTCATTCGAGAAAACAGCACTGCTACCTTCAACAGTAGCCGTCGGGGCAGATCAAGCCCCGTCGTCGTTCCAAGAAACCGGCTTCCAAGAGCAAAGTCGGCGTCGGATCCGCCCAATGTCGCCAACAAGGCGGCAATGTCCGCCGAACGATGCTGTCCGTCCGCATCGAAAGTTACGATATAGCCAGCTCCCTTCTGCAAAGCGAAAGTAATCCCCGTCTGCAAGGCTGCACCTTGGCCCAAATTGACGGGGTGTCTCACGAGATGAGCCCCGGCATCGGTCGCGAGCGCGCCAGTCGCATCGATCGAGCAGTCGTCAACGACGATAACGTTTCTGTATGAGCGAAGGAGGCTGACCAACACCTCCCGGATCGTACCTTCCTCGTTGTACGCAGGGACGACGATCCAAACCGAATCCATCGGGTCCAGTGTTAATGAGGGCTCGGTATTCATCGGCGATACCACACAAGACTAGCCCATGCGGGCGGCATAAAATCGGATCAAGAGACGGGCCTGCGCACGTACAGGGCAGCTACCAAACCGCTACCGCTAACCCGAGGAGGATAATCGCTATCCCCAGGAGTAGCTGGAATGAAAATGGTTCGTGGAATAAAAACGTTCCCGCCAGAGGCACGAACACGAGCGAAAGGGCAAACACCAGGTATGCTTTACTGAGATCAGTATCTCGCAAGAGCAGTACCCATAAAATTGTCGCCACACCATAAATAGCAAGGCTGGTCACCAGATAAGGGTTGAACACCAGCTGCACGATGGAGTGCAGGTTTGGTGCAATCGGGCCCTTGATTGTTTGCGCGGCTACTTTGAATAAAAGCTGGCCGCAAGCCATCATGACTGCGAGCAGGATCAACACACCGAGTTTCGTCCAACTCATGGATAACTCTTTTGCACGTGGCAGTTTTGCCGCGGCTCCTTGGCTCAGTTTGGTTTCCGCAGCACCACCCGCATAGCATCGAACAGATTAATCGGCAGCCCTAGACTGCTTCCTCTGGACTGCCCAGACGGGCGGAACCCCAGGACGCGCCTCAGCTGAAACAGGATCAGCGATGCCGGCACGAGCTTCCATGGGTGATCAAAAGACACGAGCTGCAAGCCGATTGCGGCTGACAGGCGCTTGATGCTCTCGTGGGTAAAAAACCACAAATGCTGTGGTGGAGTCATGAGGCGCCAGTGGGTGCCAACAAGGCGGGCCAAAAGCGAGCCGAAATCCCCGGTGGTCAAAACGATGATCCCGCCGGGCTTCAACTGATGCGCACAAAGCACAAGCGTTTGCCGCGGATCTGGCAAGTGCTCGATGACATCGATAAGAACGATCGCATCCATGGTGCCGAGCCGTCCAAGGGTTTCCTCATCGGGGACGCCGTGGAGGACATTGAAGCCAGATCGGCGGCAATGGTCAGCTGCGTCTTCCGCGAGCTCAACGCCTGAAACCTCGAAGTAGGGTTGCGCTTCCCGCAGAAAGAAGCCGTAGGCACATCCAATCTCGAGCAGCCTTCCGCTGCCGCAGTGCCGGCGCACGAATTTGACCGCGCGGCGGAACTCGCGGCGGAGGACGCGCTCAGCACCGAGGTAATCGGCATAGCCGTCCACATACTCCCCGGAGAAATATTCCCGGCGGTAATAGAGCGATGGATCGAACCCGGTCGTCTCGGCGCGACCGATGCCGCATTCCTCGCATTGCAGGATGTCGCAATCTTGCTTGGAATAGAGATAACGTTGGCAAGTTGGATCGCCGCAAGCTGGGCACGGCAATAACTGAGAGGCACGATTGAGCATTGCACCTAATTACAGGGGTAGCGGGGCGGATCACAGTCGAGCTTCAGCACAGTCGCGTCACCACAATCGTTCAGACCCGCGATGTGGATGCGGTAGGGACCAAGCTCCCGGTGAAAGGCTGGCGCCGTCACTATTCCGTAGGGGCCGAAGTCGACGAGGCAGTAGGTTTGGTTGGGGTGTATTCGCGGGCGGAACTTATCATCAAACCTGATCTGTTTTGCAACCCACTCCATGCTGTAGCCCTGGGGCCCGAGCGAGGCATAGCCCGTGATCGAGGCAACAAACCAGAAACATCCAATACACAGAGCAGCGTAGGCGAAGCGCAACTGAGCATACTCGGGGCTCGCCCACAGCGTGCAGAGCACGCACGATACAAGAGCCACCATCCAAAACGAGAAATAGCGCAGTTCATGCGAGGCCGGCAGGATCGCGACGAGGGCCGTCACCGCCAAGGCTGCAGCCAAGATCCCGAGCCCTACGCCTCGAGGTTGGCGCAGCGCCAGAAAGACAAACAATACAAGGCTGACGAATACGTAGACGAAGAGATATCCGCCCATGCGGAAGCTCATCGCCGAGGAGGGCGTATCGCCTTGGGCAATAGTGTAGGGCGTGATGCGATAGTCAAAGGCGTGGTACTCGGTCACCGATAGCAGCCACTTCAGGAATTGGGGATAGCCTTGCAGATAAGCGGGATTGCTATAGTCGGCTAAGTGGATGGTGCCGGGTAGCTGATATCCAAGAACCCTGAGTTCGATGGGGTAGAGCGGATTGCCGTAGAGAATGATGCCGCGCAGCGGCAGCCAAGCAATTGCAAGCGCGCCCACTATAAGGACCGCAAGATACCGGC
>JAENXG010000421.1 GCA_016649675.1 Methyloceanibacter sp. | reverse complement strand
GCACGTTCATCTCGGCGCGCACCGAGCGCACCTCCGAGATGACCCTGATCAGCCAGCCGATCTCGGCGTCGGCTTGCGCATTCTCCAAGCCAAGAGGCTCGGGCCAGGGCGAAAGCATAAGGAAGCCGCCGCGGCTCTCGGCCTCGGGCGCGCGCTTCGCCCACAGTTCCTCGGTGACGAAGGGCATGAAGGGATGAAGCAGCGCAAGCGCCCGATCGAGCACGAAAGCCGCCATCCCACGCGTCTCGTCCGCCGCTTGCTCATCGGGGCCGGCCAGGATCGGCTTGATCAGCTCGAGATACCAGTCGCAATAGACGTGCCAGACGAAGTGATAGATGGCGCCGGCGGCCTCGTTGAAGCGGAAGGCCTGCAACGCCTCGGTGACGGCTCTGAGCGCCCGCTCGCTCTCGCCCGCGATCCAGCGGTTCAGCGTCACTTTGGCTCCGGCAGGATCGAAGAAGATGCGCGGCGCGCAGCCGTTCATCTCGGCAAAGCGCGCGGCGTTCCACAGCTTGGTGGCGAAGTTGCGATAGCCTTCCACGCGCGCCGGGCTCAGCTTAATGTCGCGCCCCTGCGCCGCCATGGCGGCAAGGGTGAAGCGCAGAGCGTCGGCGCCATAGGTCTCAATGAGGTCGAGGGGATCGATAACGTTCCCCTTCGACTTCGACATCTTCTGGCCCTTCTCGTCGCGGACCAGCGCGTGGATATAGACGTCGCGGAAGGGCACTTCTTCCATGACGTAGAGGCCCATCATCATCATGCGCGCGATCCAGAAGAAGATGATGTCGAAGCCGGTGACAAGAACGTCGGTCGGGTAATAGCGGGCAAGCTCAGGCGTATGGTCGGGCCAGCCCAACGTCGAGAACGGCCAAAGCGCTGAGGAGAACCAGGTGTCGAGCACGTCCTCGTCGCGTGCGATCGGAACGGCACCCAAATTGGCATCCGACTCCCACGCGCGGATGACATCCGTCCAGCTTGGTGCGACTGTGACGGGTCGCCCATAATATTCTTTCGCTTGCGCGACCGCTTCCTCTTCTGAATGCGCGACAAAGACATGTCGCTCATCGAGATCCAACGTCCAACTTTGCTCGTCGACATACGGCAGCTTCGTCGGCCCATACCAGGCAGGGATCTGATGTCCCCACCAGAGCTGGCGCGAGATGCACCAAGGCTGGATGTTCTCCATCCAATGGAAGTAGGTCGTTTCCCAATTCTTCGGCACGAACACGGTGCGCCCGCGCTTCAGCGCGTCGATCGCGGGCGCGGCAAGCGTCTTGGCATCGACATACCACTGGTCGGTGAGGCGCGGCTCGATCACGGCATGGGAGCGGTCGCCGTGGGGCACGGTGTGGATGTGAGGCTCGATCTTCTCGATGAGTCCCATACCTTCGAGGCGCTCGACGATCATCTTGCGCGCGGCGAAGCGGAACACGCCATTTAACTCGTGAATCGTTCTCTCGATTTCTGGATTCCAATCGACACCCCGCGTGAAATCCAAATTAGGGCGTAAGAGTAGCCTCGCCTCGGCATCAAGCACGCTTATCATGGGAAGACCATGCCGCTTGCCGACCTCGAAATCGTTGAAGTCATGGGCCGGGGTGATCTTCACCGCGCCTGAGCCCTTCTCGGGGTCGGAATATTCGTCGGCGACAATCGGGATGCGGCGGCCCACCAGCGGCAGGATGACATGCGCCTTCTGCTCGACCAGATGCTTGTAGCGCTCGTCGCCGGGATGCACGGCGACCGCCGTATCGCCGAGCATGGTCTCGGGCCGCGTGGTGGCGACGACGATGAACTCGCCGGGACCCCCCTCGATGGGATAGCGCAGATGCCAGAGATGGCCCTTGGTCTCGATCTGCTCGACCTCGAGGTCGGAGATGGCGGTGAGGAGCTCGGGGTCCCAATTGACGAGGCGCTTGTCTTTATAGATCAGCCGACGGCCATCCGGTCCCGGCGTGTTGTAAAGCTTGACGAAGACCTTCGTGACGGCACGGACCATTTGATCGTCTGGCGCACCTGATTGCCCCATGGTGAAGCGCAGCCGCGACCAGTCGCAGGAGGCGCCGAGCCGCTTGAGCTGGTCGACGATGGTGTTGCCCGACTCCTCCTTCCACCGCCAGACGCGAGCGATGAATGCCTCGCGGCCCATGGCGCGGCGGTTCGGCTCCTGCCGTTCCATCAATTGGCGCTCGACCACCATCTGGGTGGCGATGCCGGCGTGATCGGTGCCGGGCTGCCACAGCACGTCGCGCCCGCGCATACGCTCGAAGCGCACGAGGATGTCTTGCAGCGTGTTGTTAAGGGCATGCCCCATATGGAGCGAGCCCGTGACGTTCGGCGGCGGGATGACGATAGCGTAGGGCTTGGCCCCGACGCGCCCG
>JAENXG010000123.1 GCA_016649675.1 Methyloceanibacter sp. | reverse complement strand
GCGTCATCTCCGCCCCTTTTGGGATGCGCACCGCCACCGTCTGCCCATGGAGGTGCATGGCCGCCTCAGTGCGGAGTTTAGCGAGGGCCGCGCCGTGCTTCTCCGCGGCTCGGTCACCGAGGTCACCCGGGAAGGCGAGCGGTTCAAGCTCAAGCTTAAGCGGCGCGCCTCTGAGGAGCCCGAGACGATCGACGCCGACCTTGTCTTCGATTGCTCCGGCTTTAGGCCCGATCTCGACCAGGCGCTGATCGCGAGCCTGTTTGCGCGTAACCTCGCACGTCCCGATCCGCACCGCCTCGGCCTGGTGGTCAAGCGTAACGGTCAGGTGGTCGGCGAGGGGGGCGGGCCGACTAAGGGCCTCTTCGCCGTCGGGCCGCTCTGCCAGGGTACGCTATGGGAGATCACCGCGGTGCCCGAAATCGTGGCCCAGGCCGATCTTGCCGCGGAGAGCGTCGCATGCCTGTCGGAGGCCGAGGCCAGACCTGAAAGACGAGCCGCTTCGGCTTGAAAATGCGGCTCGGCAAGGGAGAGCGGAGGAAGAGGCGTTGATCTTTCATTATGGTTAACGCGACCGGCCCTCAAAAAGCCACGAAGCGACTGAAAATCCATGTGTTTCCCGCTGGCCGGTAGGCTCACGGGCGTTAACTATATGTGTGTAAATCGTCAGCACTCTGGGGCCGGGGGGAGGAAGCTGATGACATGCGTAACGTCGCCCTTATTGCGTTCGCCGCCTGCGGCGTTCTCGGAGTAGCGCTTCCTTGCGCTGCGCAAACCGCCACCGAGCCCACGTCGACTCGCACCGTCACCGTGGCGAAGCAGGTGAGCCCCCGGCTTGTGACACCTCAGCTTCTCGCGCCACCGCAATCTGCTTCTGCCGCGCCGCAACAGGCGGAGGTGGTGGCGCCATCGCCTCACCCGCAGCCTCCGGTCTTCGCCCCTGAGCAGGCCTACGTGACGCCTGAGCCTTTGCCCGCTCCCTTGGTCCCCGCGCAAGCGTCGTCCGAGCCGCAAGGCGGGTTTTCAACGCCCGAGCGGCTGATGGATTGGATCTCCTCCTATCGCAAGCACCCGAGCCCGGGCCGCGTCCCCGCTGCCGTCCACGCCATGCAGGAATTCGGTCTCCTCGCCGATGAGGAGAAGGCGTGGTTCTGCACCGGCTTCATCGCCGGCGTGCTTGGCGACAACCAGAAGAACGGCGCGAGCCTGATCGCTAAGATGCTCCCCATGCCCGACAAGGAGCAGGCAGTGATCATCAGGGCCATCGTCTATTCGGCTCGGCCCGACTGGCGGGAGCTGCTCGACAAGTTCTCGCCGCGCATGCCGCTCCGCCGCCCGCTCATCGACGACTTCCTGCAAGGCAGACGGCCGACGCTGATGGAGCTGCCGCTGACCGATGGCGGGGCGCCCGGCATCTACGCGCTGTGGGGCTATTATGTCGCCACCGGCCAGCACGAGCCGGTGGTCCGCATCATGCAGGCTCTGCAGTGGTCACGGAACAAGGACGACGGCAGCTTCTCCTGGAAGAAGATATTCTCCGGCTGGGCTGGCGACCCGAGCGCCCTCGACAAGATTACGACCGGCGGCACCGCCAAATGGACGCTCGCCTCCTATGCCGAGCGTGATCGCGCGCTGCTCGACCTCTACCGCGCCGAATATGACCGTCAGCCGCCGGTGATCGCCAAGCCGCTGAAGGACGTGATCGAGGCCGCCCAGGCCTTCGAGTCGGAGACCATCCGCAAGGACCAGTTCGGCGCCATCGCCGACGCGCAGAAGATGCAGATGACCAATGAGGCCGGCATGTCCAAGGGTGCGACCGCAGGCTCGATCGCCATCGCCACGGGTTGCGTGGCGGCGACCGCTCTTGGCCAGCCCGAGATCGCCCTTCCTTGCGTGATTGGCGGCGCGCTCTATACCGGCGCCGTCAAGCTCGCGCACTGAGGGCGCTTCTCCTCCTGGAGGCGAGCTATTCGGTGCCGCGGCGGATGAAATAGCCGACGACGAGGCCGAGGCCTAAGGCGAGGACGAGCGAGGCGGCGAGATTGTCCTTCATGACCTCCTCTGCGTCATGCGCCGTCTCCGCGGCGGCGTGGCGGGCGCGCCCGAACTGGCGGCTCGCACTCTTGCCCACGTCCTGCGACAGCGTCTGCACATACTCGCGCAACGTGTCGAGCTGGTCGTAAAGGTCGTTGATATCGAGGTCCTTCACGAATCGCGAGGCTTTGCGTTCAGCCCTGGCCAAACTCATCATTTTGCTGCTCTCCTCTGAAATAAGCTGAACGCCAGCCCACCTGGCCGGCGGGCCGAGCATAGCAGAAACCGCCTGATACGCCCTCTCGTTCCATCCGTCTCGTTAGGGATTGCTTTCGCCCCCGCCCGCGGCGAACAGGTGTTTGCGCACCCTGCAATGCTTGCAGCGGAACCCGATTGATCCACGTCAACGACAGCGGCCCGCCCATCACCTATCGTGGACGCAATGATCCTCACTTCGAGACTCCCTGCCAAGCTTGCGATGCTTCTGGTCGTTTTACCGTTGGCCTTGAGCGTCGGCCCGCCAGGTGTTGTGGCACGCGAGCAGAAATCCGTGCGGGCCGGGACGAGCTGGGTGATCGAGATGGAGGGCAATCCGTCGACCGGTTACAAGTGGCGCCTCAACGCGGCGGGAAGCGAGAATCCTTCCATCGTCAAGGTCGAGGATCTCGGCTATGGCGAGCCGAAAGGCAAGAAGCTCATGGGCGCGCCGGCGGCGCAGCGCTTCCGCCTCACCGCGATCTCGCCGGGCTTCGCCAAGCTTCACTTCGACTATGTCCAGCCCTGGGTGGGGAAGCCAGGCAAGACTGAAGAGGTCTGGGTGCATGTGGAGTGACGAAACGGACCCTGAGCCGCAACAAAGACAAGAACCTGAAAGAGGACCCAAATGAACATCAAGCTTTTAGCGACGCTTGCCTGCCTCGCGCTCGCCGCACCGATCTTGGCCACGAGCGCGGTGGCCGGCGACCCATCGGCGGCGGCTGCCCAGTCGCCGCTGCCGCAAAGCTCCTCGGTTGCCGCCAATACCAATCAGTGCGACCCGCCCTGCGCTGCCCACGAGATCTGCTGCAAGCTGAGCGGGCTGGAGAGCGCCTGCGTCGACCCGAAAGACTGCTTCAGCGGTGACGACACCAAGAAGAAGTTGAAGACGAAGTAGCGACTCTCTTCTGGTGAGCGCGCGGCTCACAGCACCAGATGGCGCGCCCTGATGCCCCGCTCGATGGCTGCCGTGGTCAGCTTGTCGAGCTCCAAGGTGTCGCGCAGCAGGTCGAGGAAGCGTATCTCCTCGGGCTTCACGTTGCGGTCGGCGGCGGCCACTTCCAGCGCCACCGCGTAAGCCGTCTCGCGGATCTTCTTGGGCAGGGCACTCTTGATGAGCACAAGCACGCGGTCGAGCCCGCCCTCCTCGCTCAACACCTCGCCGCAGGCCTGGGCGGTCTTGACCAGCTTCTCCTGGTCGAAATCGGCGAAGATCGGCAGATTGGACACGAGCTCGCCGATGCGGGCGAGCTCGGCATCGCTCATGGCGCGGTCCACGGCCGACATGGTGACCATCGCATAGATCAGGGCGGCGTGATGGTCCAATGGCTGGGTCATGGCGCGACGCCCTTCTATCGTTGGCTGACGCTCGAAGCGGCGCGACCGTAAGCAATTGCGGCAGACCGGGCAAGCGCGGAAATCCCTCCCCCAAGGGGAGAGGCGCCCCGTGGCCTGGACCCGGATTCACTGGCGCGATGTAGAAAACTGTGAAATTTGTCGGTCACACCGAAATTCAACAAAGCCCGACAGTTTCAACGATGGCCCGCCCACCCAGCGCCAAAACGAAAAGCACCAAGACGCGCAAGGCGGAGCCGCAAGCCGAAGCGAGCATGCCGCAGCACGTCAAGGAGGCGCCGGCTCGCAACGGGGCCAAGCCTAAGCCCAAGCCGAGCCCGAAGATCGAGGTGAGCTCCGAGCTCCTGGCCCATGCTCATGTGAGCAAGGCCTGGCCGTTCGAGGAAGCCCGCAAGGTCTTGAGCCGGCTGAAGCGCATCCCCAAGCCGACCGGCGCCATCATCTTCGAGACCGGCTACGGCCCGTCAGGCCTCCCGCATATCGGCACGTTCGGCGAGGTTGCCCGCACCACCATGGTGCGCCACGCCTTCCGCGTCCTCACCGAGGACAAGGTGCCGACGCGGCTCATCTGCTTCTCCGACGACATGGACGGCTTGCGCAAAGTACCCGACAACATCCCCAACAAGGAGATGGTGGCCGAGCATCTCGGCCGGCCGCTGACCCAAGTCCCCGATCCTTTCGGCGATCATCCAAGCTTCGGCCACCACAACAATGCGCGGCTCAAGGCCTTTCTCGATACCTTCGGCTTCGACTACGAGTTCCTTTCGGCGACGGAGTGCTACACGAGCGGGCGTTTCGACGCGACGCTCCTCAAGGTGCTCGAGCACTACGATGCGATCCGCTACGTGATCCTGCCGACGCTGGGGCCCGAGCGCCGCGCCACCTACAGCCCTTTCCTGCCGATCTCGCCCACCACGGGGCGCGTGTTGCAGGTGCCGGTCATCGATCATGACCTCGCTGCCGGCACGATTCTCTACAAGGACCCCGATACGGCCAAGCTCACCCAAGTCCCGGTCACCAGCGGCCATTGCAAGCTGCAATGGAAGGCGGACTGGGCCATGCGCTGGGCGGCTCTCGGCGTCGATTACGAGATGGCGGGGAAGGACCTCATCGACTCGGTCCGCCTCTCCGGCCAGATCTGCCGCATCCTAGGGCGCCAGCAGCCGGAGGGTTTCAACTACGAGCTCTTTCTCGATGAGAACGGCGAGAAGATCTCGAAGTCGCGCGGCAACGGGCTCACCATCGATGAATGGCTCAAATATGCGAGCCCCGAGAGCCTGTCGCTCTACATGTTTCAAAGTCCGCGCAAGGCGAAGCGCCTTTATTTCGATGTGATCCCGCGCGCGGTCGACGAATATGTCGGCCACCTCGCGGCCTATCCGAAGGAAGAGCCGGCGCCCAAGCTGATGAACCCGGTCTGGCACATCCATGAGGGCGCGCCGCCGGCGGCCGAGCTTCCCATCAGCTTTGCGCTTCTGCTCAATCTTGCGTCAGCCTCGAACTCGGATGACCGCGAGGTGCTGTGGGGCTTCATCCGCCGCTATGCACCAGACGCCACGCCCGAGCAGCACCCGCTTCTCGACGAGCTCGTGGGCTATGCCATCCGCTACTTCCATGACTTCGTGAAGCCGGCCAAGCGCTATCGGCGCGCAAGCGATAAGGAGCGGGCAGCGCTGCTCGATCTCCGTGCGCGGCTCGGCCGCCTACCCGCGAAGGTCCTCGCCGAGGAGATCCAGTCCGAGGTCTATGCCGTCGGCAAGGAGCACGGCTTCGAGCCCTTGCGCGATTGGTTCGGCGCGCTTTACGAGGTGCTGCTCGGCCAGACGCAAGGGCCCCGCTTCGGCTCTTTCGTCGAGCTTTACGGCATCCCCGAGACAAGCGCCCTGATCGAGCGGGCGCTGAAATAATCCCCACTCGCGTCACGTCGGTGAAACGTGCACGGCCGACGCTGTGCCACGCGGCCCGAGCCTAGCGCCGCGTGGTCAAAGGTTCGGTCGGGCCCGCTTGCAGAAGCGGCCAGTCCGCCTGTCGGATCAGATCCGTCCCATGAGCAGCAGGACGACGAGAACGATCAGCACGACGCCGATGATGCCGATGCCATTATTACCGTAGCCGTAGCCGTAGCCGCCGAAGCGGCCACTGAAGCCACCCAATAGGAAGATGACAAGAAGGATGATGAGTATGAGTCCAATCGACATGATCGCGTCTCCCGTTTGCAGTCAGTGATCCTCCGCGATCGGCGCCCGACCAACGGAATCAACTGAATTTTAAAGTAACAACCTGCCGAGCGATGGCTGTGTGCAAAATTGCTCACATTCATTTTTTGTCGTGCACAACGCGTGCAACGGGCGTGTCGCCAAATCTCTCGAAACTTCTCCGCATATTGCGAGTGCCGGATTCAGCACGCCTTAGAAGGTCTGTGACTAAGTCGTGGGCACCTAACCCGGAGGAAACCCATGACTGTGAAATACGCTCTCACCGCCGCCCTCGTGCTCGGCTTCGCCGCGACCGCCTTTGCCGCCAGCGGCAGCCAGTTCGTCATCATCAAGGACAAGAACAAGCATTGCCGCGTCATCCAGCAGAAAATGCTCAGCGACGATCCGCTGACGATGCAGATCGGCAAGCAGGCCTATCCGAGCGAGGACGAGGCCAATATCGACGTCAAGGTGCTCTGCGACAACTCCTAGCATCTGAAGCGCCGCTCGATCGACCGGCGTTTTGCCTTTCGGCATCTCGAAGACGCGGATCGGGCGCCCCCCGCTTGGTCCGCGTCTTTGTTTTTGTGCTCCCCCTCCACGCGTCATGCCCGGACTTGATCCGGGCATCCATGCCGTTACGTCTCAGCAAGTCGAAGCGCTATTGGAATGGATTGCCGGGTCAAGCCCGGCAATGACGAGGAACAGGTAAACGCGGAAGGTCAATGATCCAAGTCGTCGTCGATCCCGTGCATCTCGAGCGCGCGGCGCCCCGTTTCGACCCGCATGCAGTCGCCGGCCGCGACTGAGGCGAAGGTGCCGCCCTCATAGAGCTTCTCCCAATAGTTGCATTTGGCGTCGCGGAATTGGATCCAGGCGCGCTGCGCATCCTTGAGCGCCGCCGCCGCCCCCGGTTGATCCTTTAACCGCCCTTGCGCCTCGCCGTACCAGTCGTTGAGATGCTCGTCCCAGGTTTTCTGCTCGCGCGCATGGCAGGCGACGATGGTGAAGGTATTGGCGCCCGGCGCATCGGCGCACGTATCGCCGATGAGCCCGATGCAGTCGCTCATCTGCTTCAGCTCCGGCTCCCCCGCCGTGCGCTCGAGGCATTGGGCGATCGTGGCGCGCTCGGCCGCGGTCGGCTCGAACTCCTGCTGCGCGAGTGCGGGCGATACGAGAGCGAAAATGGCGAAAGCAAATGCGAGCCGGGTCATGCTCTCTTGTAACAAATGCCCCCTCACCCGGCGCGCTCAAAAGAGCACGCCACCCTCTCCCACGTGGTTCTCGGGAGCAGCGTTTCCCATGATGGAGGGTCGTAGACAGAAGTAGATAACCGTTTGATCCTCCTTGTGTTGTGAGAGACATGCGGTCACGCTGATGCATCCCGATTCCCGTTCAGGGCTACCTATTCGAGATCGAGGTAGCATTC
>JAENXG010000559.1 GCA_016649675.1 Methyloceanibacter sp. | reverse complement strand
TATGCGCGTTTCACCCAGCGCCTGATCGCGGCGCTCTCGGCCGAGACCGCCGAGGGGTCGCTCTACCAGGTGGACATGCGCCTCAGACCATCGGGCAACCAGGGCCCGGTCGCCACCAAGCTGTCGAGCTTCATCGACTATCAGAACGGCTCGGCCTGGACCTGGGAGCATCTCGCGCTGACACGCGCCCGCGTCGTCACCGGGCCCGCGCCCTTGCGCCGGCAAATCAATGCCACGATCGCAGAGGTGCTTGCGCGGCCGCGCGACCGCGCGTCAGTTGCCGCCGACGTGAGGACGATGCGGGCGAAGATCGCCGACGAGAAGAGGGGCCAAGACATCTGGGACCTGAAGCAGGTGCGGGGCGGGCTGATCGATCTCGAATTCATCGCCCAGTTCCTGCAGATCGTGAGCGCGGCAGAGCACCCGGAAGCGCTCGACCAGAACACCGAGCTCGCTCTGACCAAGCTTTCGGCCGCGAGCGTCCTTGCTCCCGGCGATGCCGAGATCTTGGTGCCGGCGGCTCGCCTCTATCACACCCTGACCCAGGTGCTCCGGCTCTGTCTGGACAAATCCTTCGTGGCGGCAGACGCCCCGCGCGCGCTGAAAGACCTGCTGGCGCGCGCCTCCGAGATGCCCGATTTCCTAACACTCGAGGCGATGCTGAAGGACACACTCGCCGCCGTGCACGCGGCCTTCGAGCGCATCGTGGTGTGAGTCGCTCTGCGACTTGTTATTCTGGACCAACGTTCGGGCCTTGGTCTTGAAGCGCATCTCTCCCCGAGGCAGGTATCGTGCCGAGGGAAGGCAGGGTTGCGAGGCCTGCCCAGCAAGTCTGCGCGAACTTCTCTGCACTCATGGGCTTGGCGAACAGAAAGCCCTGCACCAGATCAAAACCCATCTCCCGCACGGCGAGAAAATCGGCCCACGTCTCCACGCCCTCTGCGACCGTGCGTGCGCCATAGCTACTGGCGAGGTCGACGATGCGGCGGCACATCGACTGTTTCAGCTTATCGTCGGCACAGCCGGTGACGAATTTCCGATCAACCTTGATCTCGACGAAGGGAAAGTCGCGGAGCCCGGTGAGCGAGAACCATTCCGCTCCGAGGTCATCAATCGAGATTGCGATCTTGTGCACGCGAAGCTGCCTCGCGACATCTTTTGCGAGCTTCAAGTTGCGCACGATGTCGGTGCCGTTGCTTTCGATGATCAGTCCTTGGAAAGCCGCGTGATCGGGTAATTTCTGGCGCAGACAACTGATCGAATCCGGATCCTGCAGAAAGGCGATGGGAAGATTGATCGCAAGCTCGATGGGACCTCGCTCGCTAAAAAAATAGTGCCAGTCGTCGACGGCACGGCTGATCACGGTTTCCGACACCGGGCGGAAGCGCGGATCACCGTCATCCGCTAGGAAATATGCCGTGGGCACAATTCCCCAGGTGGGATGACGCACGCGCAGCAGCGCCTCGGCACCACGCATGATGATCGCCTGCGCATCGATCTTCGGCTGGTACCATAGCTCGAGCCAACCCGCGCGTACGGCTTCGCCCATGTCCACCAGAGGGCCCGACGAGGCGTCGGGCAGCAGCACG
>JAENXG010000050.1 GCA_016649675.1 Methyloceanibacter sp. | reverse complement strand
GCCATCCAGGACATGGGCGCCGCAGGGCTTACCTCCTCCTCGGTCGAGATGGCCGACAAAGGTGGCGTCGGCATCGACCTCAACCTCAATCAGGTGCCGACCCGCGAAGAGGGCATGACCGCCTACGAGATGATGCTGTCGGAGAGCCAGGAGCGCATGCTCATGGTGCTGAAGCAAGGCGCGGAGAAGGTTGCCGAGCGCGTGTTCAAGAAATGGGGGCTCGATTTCGCGGTTATCGGCTACACCACCGACACCGGCCATCTCGTGGTGCGCTATAGCGGTGCGGTCGAAGCCGACATCCCTCTCGCGGCGCTGGCCCACGCCGCACCCGTCTATGAGCGGGCCTGGACCGAGACGCCGGCGGCGATCGCCATCGCGCCTGAGGACGTGCCGGCCCCCAACAGCGTGCTCGGGGCTCTCGAGGCCATGATGGGCTCGGCGGCGCTGTCCTCACGCCGCTGGATTTGGGAGCAGTACGACCACATGGTCATGGCCGACACGGTGCAGCGGCCCGGCGGGGATGCGGCCGTGGTGCGCGTCCACGGCACCAAGAAGGGGCTCGCCATCTCCTGCGACGTGACGCCCCGCTATTGCGCCGTCGATCCGCGCGAGGGGGCGAAGCAGGCGGTAGCGGAATGCTGGCGCAATCTCACCGCCGTCGGCGCCGATCCCCTGGCCATCACCGACTGCATGAATTTCGGCAATCCCGAGCGCCCCGAGATCATGGGCGAGTTCGTCGGCGCCGTCGAAGGCATGGCCGAGGCTTGTACCGCGCTTTCCTTCCCCGTCGTCTCCGGCAACGTGTCGCTCTATAACGAGACGAACGGCGTCGCCATCCCGCCTACGCCAGCGATCGGCGGCATCGGGCTGATCCCAGACATTGCCGAAATGGCGACCATTGCGCTGAAGCGCGAGGGCGACGTGCTCATGCTTCTCGGCGCCGAGGCTGGCCATCTCGGCCAATCGCTCTATATGCAAATCCTGCTGGACCGGAGCGAAGGCACGCCCCCTCCCGTCGACCTCGACGCCGAGCGCCGCACCGGCGACCTGGTCAGAGGGCTGATCCGCAGCGGATGCGTGTCGGCGGTGCATGACGTGTCAGACGGAGGGCTGCTCGTGGCGATCGCCGAGATGGCGCTTGCCGGCGGTCGTGGCGTCGAGCTTGAGCACCTCCCGGACCCCGTGCCCCCGCATGCTCTATGGTTTGGCGAGGACCAGGCGCGCTATGTGGTCGCAGCGTCCTCCGACAAGGCCGACGCTATTCATAAGGCGGCGGCGGTAGCAAAGGTGCCGTTGCGGCTGCTCGGGCGGGTGGGAGGCGATGCCATCCGGCTCGAAGGCGAGGCGCCCCTGCCGCTGGCGGCGCTTGCGGCGGCGCATGAGGACTGGTTGCCGCGCTTCATGGCGCACGGCTAGAGCGCCATCGCGCGAAGTTCTATCGCGATCGCGCTCTAGCTTTTGAGCATGATCTTTTCGGAAAACCGGGTCCCACTTTTCCGGATCATGCTCTAAGATCGCGGGGGACAAGGAGTTGAACCAATGGCCATGGCGGTTGACGACATTTCACGGATGATCAAGGAGCGTTTTCCCGACGCCGAGATCCGCATCGACGACCTTGCGGGCGACGGCGATCACTATGCGGCGACCATCGTGTCGGAGGCATTTCGCGGCAAGTCGCGGGTCCAGCAGCACCAGATGGTCTATGATGCGCTCAAAGGAAATATGGGCGGCGTGCTGCATGCGCTTGCGCTGAAGACCGCGGCACCATAGTTACGCGTCAGCCGCGAGAAAGGATCGAATGATGAACCCCCAGGATAGCGTTCAGGACTGGATCGGCAAGCAGGTTGCCGGCAACGACGTGGTGCTGTTCATGAAAGGCACCAAGACCATGCCGCAATGCGGCTTCTCCATGCAGGTCACGCAGATTCTCAACCAGCTCGGCGTCGCCTTCAAAGACATCAACGTGCTCGATGACATGGGCGTGCGCGACGGCATCAAGGCCTATTCCAACTGGCCGACCATCCCGCAGCTCTACGTCAAGGGCGAGTTCGTCGGCGGCTGCGATATCGTGCGCGAGATGTTCCAGGCGGGCGAGCTGCAGGAGCTGTTGAGCGCCAAGGGCGTCGCCCATAACGCACAGACGCTGACGGCCTAGCGCGTCATCCCGGCGCATTCGCCATGATCCAATGGGAGATCAAGGGGCGGGAGTTCGGCAACTGCAACTGCGACTATGGCTGCCCCTGCCAGTTCAATGCGCTTCCCACCCACGGCCATTGCCAGGGATTGGGCGTCTACGACATCGAGCAAGGCTTCCATGGGACGACGCGGCTCGATGGGCTCCGAGCGGCTGGGATCTTCCGCTGGCCTGGCCCCATTCACGAGGGCAACGGCGAGGCCATACACGTCATCGACCGGCGCGCGAGCCCCGAGCAGCGGGCGGCGCTCATCCGCATTCTGAGCGGCGAGGACACCGACCCCGGCGCAACGGTGTTCCAGGTCTTCGCCTCGACCTGCGACAGGGTGCACGAGCCGATCATCGCCGCTATCGACTTCGAGCTCGACATCGATGGCCGGACGGCGCGCGCCCACATCGAGGGCGTGCTTGAGACGCGTGGCGCACCGATCCTCAACCCGGTCACCGGCGCCACGCATCGGGTGCGCATCGTGCAGCCGGACGGCTTCGAGTTCGCCGAGGCCGAGATTGGGCGCGGCTGGTCGACAGCGACCGGGCCCGTCAGCTACGAGCTCGCCGACACCTACGGCCAGTTCGCCCACATCCATCTCTGCCAGCACGGCATGGTGCGCTGAACGCCATGGTGGACACGGCGCCTGAGGCGCTGGCGCGGCGCCAGCGCGCCATCGTCGTTGCGGCCCTCGTCACCCTCACGCTGCTCGCCTGGCTTGCGCTTCTTGCCGGCGCCGGCACCGGCATGGATCCCGTTGCCATGAGCTTCTGGCGCCTGCCGGCCGCGGCACTGCCAGCGCTCAGCGCGCCATGGACGCCGGCTTATTGGCTCATCGCCTTCGTCATGTGGGCCGTCATGATGGTGGCGATGATGCTGCCGTCGGCTTCGCCCATGGTGCTGCTCTACGCCCGTGTCGTGCGGCGGGCGGAGAGCCAAGGGCAGGCGATGCGTGCGCCTGCGTCGATCGCGGCCTTCGCGTCCGGATATCTCACCTTGTGGATTCTTTTCAGCGTCTTGGCCGTCGCACTTCAGTGGGCGCTTGAGCGTAACGGCGCCATGGCCGCCATGATGAACGCGCGCAGCCCCCTCCTGTCGGGGGCGCTGCTGGTTGCCGCCGGGCTCTATCAGCTCACGCCGCTCAAGGCCGCGTGTCTCAAACATTGCCGTGGAGGGCCAGAGTTCATCGCAGCCCATTGGCGGCCGGGCGTGCTTGGCGCCTGGCGCATGGGACTTGCCCATGGCGCCTACTGTGTCGGCTGCTGCGCCGTCCTGATGCTGCTTCTGTTCGTGGGAGGCGTCATGAATTTGGTCTGGATCGCCGGGCTGACCCTCTTCGTGGCGACCGAGAAGCTCGCGCCGTTCGGGCCGGAGGCGGCGAAAGCGCTAGCGGTGCTTCTGGTCGCCGGCGGCACCACCCTCGTCATCGTGAGCCAGACATGAGGTGTTCCGGCGAGAGTTCGTCGGCGCTCCCGCCGCACGCGGCGCGGCGCCCCCTCACCCTGCTGATCACAGCCTAGAGCTTCGGGGTGCGGCCTGGCGGGCCGCTCCTCAGCATGAGGCGATTAGCGCGAATAGAACTCGATGACGAGGTTCGGCTCCATGATCACCGGATAGGGCACGTCAGAGAGCGTCGGGATGCGCGTCAGCTTCGCCGTCATCTTGCTGTGGTCGACATCGAGATAATCGGGCACCTGCCGTTCAGGGCTCTGCGAAGATTCGAGCACCGTCCCTGCGTCCTTGGCCTTGTCCTTCACCTCGATCAGGTCGCCCTCGCGGCAGCGATAGCTCGGAATGTTCACGCGCCTGCCGTTGACCCGCACATGGCCGTGCGACACGAATTGGCGCGCGGCGAACACGGTCGGCACGAACTTCGCGCGATAGACGATGGCGTCGAGCCGCCGCTCCAAGAGCCCAATCAGCTTCTCGGAGGTGTCGCCCCTGAGCCTCGCCGCCTCGTGATAGATGGATTTGAACTGCTTCTCGGTGATGTTGCCGTAATAGCCCTTCAGCTTCTGCTTGGCGCGAAGCTGCTGGCCATAATCGGAAAGCTTGCCGCGCCGGCGCTGCCCATGTTCGCCCGGGCCATATTCCCGCTTGTTGAAGGGGCTCTTCGGACGGCCCCAGATATTCTCGCCGAGCCTTCGGTCGATTTTGTGCTTGGCGTTAATGCGTTTCGACATGCTCTAGGACTCCAAAGTCAAATCAAGCTCGCCGCGGGCGGTTTCTCCCCCGCGCCTGCTATCGAAAAACCCTTGCTGGTGGTGGCGAGGGCCCGCCGGGGCCTTCTCCGGCGTCCCTAGAGCCCAAGAAGGCTAAAGGCTTCGCCCGCGCTCTGTTACACGTGAATGCGGGAAAGTGTCAATTAGAGCCGGAAGCTCCCGGGGCAGGCTGCGCAGCCTGTGCCGGCGGCGTCTTGGGCGCCTGTGGGGGTCCCGGCACCTCGGCCTTGGCCGCCGCCTGGACGTAGGCGTTGATGGCGTTCGTCACCTTCTGCTTCTGCTCGGCAGCGCATTCCGGCCGCTTCGGCGCAATCACCTCGGTGGTCGAAGCCGCCTGATCGGCGGGCTTGGCTTGCGGCGCCTTGGGGGCCGCCGTGGCCCCGCCTTCGCCTTCGCTCGCCGGAACGGCCGGGGCGCCTTGAGCTGCCGGGGCGGCTGCGGCTTGGTCGTCCGTCTCTTTCGTCGTGATCTTGATGTCGCCGGTGAAATAGGAGACCGCGAACATATGCAGCGCATTGATGGCCAGCAGCTGCTCACGGGTCCAGACCTTCTTGGCCTCCTCACCCTTCATCAGCGTCAGATAGTTGGCCCGCTCGAGGTCCTTCAGCTCGCAGACCTCGGCATAGGCCGAACGTGTCGCCACGCGGATCACGCGGCGCGCATCCTCGGTGGGGATGAGAAACTTGTTGGGGTCGGTCTTGTCGACCTTGGCCGCCTTTCCGTCAGGGCCAGGAGCCTCGTCGGGAATGATCGAGAAGGCGTAGGTCATGAGCACGCGCACGGCACTGTCGCTGAGCCCGCCCTTCTGGTCTCCGCCGGCGTTGACGGCAGGCTTGGTGCGCTGGCCGAGCTCTTCGGCAACCGTCCTGACGCCGTTGTCGTCGGCGGCTCTGAGAGGCGACGCCGCGAGCAACGCCAAGACCGCGGCGGCCACGGCCCCGCCCCACTGATTCCACGCAACTTGCATCGGCAGCCCCTCTCCTCCCGTGCGGGAAGCTAACATCGTTTCCGGCCATCGCAATAGGAGAAACGGGGCGGAACTATGACCCCTTATCTCCCCCGCCCCGACGGGCGCGGGAGAGCGCGGCAACGATCCCGCGCCACGTGCGTATATCTTGCTCGCTCGCGCCCATGCGATGGAACATGTTGCGAATATTGCGCACCATAGAGGGGCGTTTCTCGGCGGGATAAAGGAAGCCCGACTGGTCGAGCTCGGCTTCGAGATGCTCGAACAGGCCGAACAGCTCGGCCCGCGTCGCCGGGCGCGTGTCGGGAAAAGCGATGCCCTCCGTTGCCGGTCCGTCGAAGCCGGTGGCGCGACCGAGCGGCGGGGTGGCGCTCTCGCCTTTCAGCCACTCATAGCCGAACAAGAGCACGGCCTGAGGCAGGCTCAACGAGGCGAAGTCGGGATTGACAGGCGCGGTGAGGATGGCGTCGGCAAGAGCGATGACGTCGTTGTCGAGGCCACTCCGCTCGGGCCCGAACAGGACACCGGTGCGCTCTACCCTCAACCCCCGCTCTCTCAAGTCGCGCGCGGCGCTCTCGGGGCTCAGCACCATCTTCACCAGCTCGCGCGGACGCGCGGTGGCGGCAAGCACGAAGTTGAGATCGGCAACGGCGTGCTCGACGCTTTCATAAACCCTCGCCCGATCGACGAGGAAAGCAGCGCCCGCGGCGGCCGCCTGCGCCTTGTCGTTCGGCCAACCGTCGCGGGGCGCGACCAGCCGCAAATCGGTAAGCCCAAAATTGGCCATGGCACGCGCGGCGAAGCCGATATTCTCACCAAGCTGCGGATGGACGAGGATGATGGCGGGCGCCGTTGCCTGAGCTGGCGAACAGCGGTTGTCAGCCGAGGCCAGCGAGATCTCGGGCCTCTCTGTGTCAGCGCGCCCCGGCTTGCCGCCTTCGGCTTTTGCTTTCATCATGGGAGCACGATGCTATAGGGGGCGGCTCCTCGCAATGGGGGGTGGGGCCGCTTGGGGCTCACGCCCTCCCCAGATTGACTTTCCCGCACCGGAGATTTCGGACGTGAATAAGATCAAGGTGAAGAACCCGGTCGCCGACCTCGACGGAGACGAGATGACGCGGGTCATCTGGCAGATGATCAAAGAAAAGCTGCTCCAGCCTTATCTCGACCTGCCGCTCCTTTATTTCGACCTCAGCATCCAGAACCGCGACGCCACCGACGATAAGGTCACTGTCGATGCGGCCTACGCCATCCAGGCCTGCGGCGTCGGCGTCAAATGCGCGACCATCACGCCTGACGAGGCGCGGGTGAAGGAGTTCAACCTCAAGAAGATGTGGAAGTCGCCGAACGGCACGATCCGCAACATCCTGGGAGGCGTCATCTTCCGCGAGCCGATCATCTGCAAGAACGTGCCGCGGCTCGTGCCAGGCTGGACCAAGCCGATCGTCATCGGCCGCCATGCCTATGGCGACGTCTACCGCGCTGTCGACTTTCGCGTGCCGGGCAACGGCAAGCTCAGCATCAGCTTCGTGGGCGAGGATGGCACGCGCATCGAGCACGAAGTGCACGAATTCAAGAGCGGCGGCGGCGTGGCGCTCGCCATGTTCAATGTCGACGAGTCAATTCGTGACTTCGCGCGCGCCTCGTTCAACTATGGGCTCTCCCGCAATATGCCGGTCTACCTCTCCACCAAGAACACCATCCTCAAGGCCTATGACGGGCGCTTCAAAGATCTGTTCGCCGAGATCTTCGCGAGCGAGTTCGCCGAGGAGTTCAAGAGGCGCGGGCTCACCTACGAGCACCGCCTGATCGACGACATGGTGGCCGCAGCGCTGAAATGGTCGGGCGGCTATGTGTGGGCCTTGAAGAACTATGACGGGGACGTACAGTCTGACACGGTGGCGCAAGGCTTCGGCTCGCTCGGACTGATGACGAGCGTGCTGATGACGTCCGACGGCAAGACGGTGCTGGCCGAAGCAGCGCATGGCACGGTCACCCGCCACTTCCGCCAGCACCAGCAGGGACGGGCGACCTCGACCAACGCTACCGCCTCGATCTTTGCCTGGAGCGGGGCGCTGAAGCACCGCGCCAAGCTCGACGACAACGCCGAGCTGCTCCGCTTTGCCGAGACGCTCGAGCGGGTGGTGGTCGACACCATCGAGGCGGGCTTCATGACCAAGGACCTTGCCCTTCTCGTCGGCGCCGAGCAGAGCTGGCTGTCGACGTCGGGCTTTCTCGATAAGATCGACGACAATCTCAGAAAAGAGATGGCCCGCCGCGCTGCGGCGTGAGCCAAGCCGTCGATTAGAGCGTTTCCGGCTCGTCATGCTTGCTGCGGGTCCCGGTGCTGCGAGGCTTGCGTGGGCGGCTGCCGCCGAGCGAAGCTTCGTCAGCCGCCGCCCGCGCCTCAGCGACTTTGCGGATTCGTAGCATGATCTCCGGGTGGCGGCGGCCGAGGCGCGCCAAGGACTGGCTGTCGAGCACATAGACCCGGCACCGCGTCTTGGCGACCACGTCATGCTTGTGGCGCCGGCGCTCGAGGAGCGCCATCTCGCCGAAGAAATCGCCCTCCTTCAAGAGCGCATGCTTGCCAGCGCCGATGTCAACGAGAGCCTCGCCGCTCGCGATGATGAACATTGCGTCGCCCGCGTCGTGCGTGCGCACCATAGGCACTCCGGGCAAGTAGGTTCGCGTGTAGAGCAGTCTGGTGATCTCGGCGACCTCGCTGTGATCCATGGCGGCGAACAGCGGCACGCGGGCAACCATGCTCCAGGTCACGACGAATTGGTGGCGGCTCGATTCCTGGCTGAACCCCGTGGCGATGATGGCGACGGGGAGAGCGATCATGCCGACACCGAGAAGCATCACCACGCCCCCGAGCATTTTCCCGAAGGGGGTGATCGGCACGACGTCGCCGTAACCGACCGTGGTGAGGGTGGCGAGTGCCCACCAGGCTGCGGCGGGAATGGAGCCAAACTTGTCAGGCTGGGCCTCGCGCTCGAGCAAGTACATCGCCGTCGAGGCAAACAGCAGCAGCACCATGATGACAAGGAGCGCACCGAGCAACGCCCGATACTCATCGGCGATCACACGGCCGAGCGTCTGCAAGGCGGGCGAGTAGCGGACGAGCTTGAGCAGGCGGAACAGGCGAAACACCCTGAGGATCCTGAGATCCATCGGCAACATCCAGTGCAGATACCAGGGAAAGAACGCGAGCAGGTCGATCAGCATCATCGGCCTGGTCGCAAAGCGGAGCCTCGCCTGCCACGGCGGCAGCCGGCTCAGCATCGGGATATCGACGGCGCTCCAGACCCTTAAGACATATTCGACGGTGAACACGATCACCGAGAAGAGGTTGAAGGCGGCGAACTCCCAGGCGTAGCGATCGGCGAGTTCCTCAACGGTGTCGGCCGCAAAGGCAATTGCGTTCAGGAAGATGAGGACGATGATGAAAGCGTTGACGATGCGCCCCGCCGGATGCGCGTCACCGCCGACCTCGAGAATGTCGTTGACCTCGCGCCGCCAGCGCCGCCAGGTCGCCGCCGCGGTCATGGTTTAGGCGTGCCCGGCGCGGCGCTTTGCTTCGGCGCCCCCGGTGCCGGCGCCTGCTTCAGGGGCACCGCCCAGGCTCGCGATCCTTGCCGCAATCGCCTCGATCGCCTGCTCGGCGCGTGCGCCGTCAGGACCGCCGGCTTGGGCGAGATCAGGACGCCCGCCTCCCCCCTTGCCGCCCAGGGCTTCCGCGCCGATGCGGGCAAGCTCTACGGCATCGTAAGTGGCTGTGAGGTCGGAGGTCACGCCGACGACGAGGCCGGCCTTGCCCTCCTCGCTGACGCCGACGATTGCCGCGATGCCTGAACCCAATTGCCGCTTGGCGTCGTCGACAAGGCCGCGCAGATCCTTGGGCGCCACGCCCTGCAATGTGCGGGCAAGGAGCTTCACGCCCCCGAGATCGCGCACGGCGGAGGCCCCGCCATCGCCAGTGCTTCCGCCCAGCGCAAGCTCGCGCTTGACGTCTGCCAGTTGGCGCTCGAGCTTGCGGCGGTCGTCGATGATTGCGGCAAGCCGCGTGATCACCTCGTCGGGGGCGACCTTCAACAGCTCAGCAGCCTCGCGCACCCTATCGTCCTGGGTCGCGAGATAATTACGCGCAGCCTCGGCCGTGAGCGCCTCGATGCGGCGCACGCCGGACGCCACCGCGCTCTCGCCCACGATCTTGAGGAGGCCGATATCGCCGGTCCGCCGCACATGGGTGCCGCCGCACAGCTCGATGGAATAAGCGTGGCCGGACTTGGTGCTCTTGTCGCTAGACCCCATGCTGACGACGCGAACCTCCTCGCCATATTTCTCTCCGAACAGCGCCAGCGCGCCTTGTTCGATGGCCGCCTCAGGCGACATCAGATGCGTCTCCACCGGCTCGTTCTGCAGGATCATGGCATTGACGAGGTCCTCGACGGCGCTGATCTCCTCATGCGTCATAGGCTTCTGATGGGAGAAGTCGAAGCGGAGCCGCCCAGGCTCGACCAGCGAGCCCTTCTGCGCCACATGGGCGCCCAGCACCTGGCGGAGCGCCTCATGCAGGAGGTGGGTCGCCGAATGATGGGAACGGGTCGCCGTGCGGCGGCCGTGATCGACGGCAAGCTCGACGGTGTCGCCGACGTGAAGCGCCCCATTCTCGACGACGCCCTCATGCAGGAAGAGGCCATGCAGCTTCTTCTGGGTGTCCTCGACCGTGAAGCTTGCGACCTTGGCCTTCGTTAGCCAGCCGCGGTCGCCGATCTGGCCGCCCGATTCGCCGTAGAACGGGGTCTGATTGGCGATGACGGCGCCGCGCTCGCCTTGCTTCAGCTCGCCCACGCGCTTGCCGTCCTTGACGAGCGCCACGATCTCGGCCGACGCGCTCTCGGTCTCATAGCCGAGGAACTCGGTGGCGCCGAGCTGCTCTTTCAGCTCGAACCACACCGATTCCGTCGCGGCCTCGCCTGAGCCCGCCCATGACTTGCGCGCCTCTTTGCGCTGCCGCTCCATGGCGGCGGCAAAGCCTGCCGCATCGACGCCGATGCCTTTGGCCTTCAAGGCGTCCTCGGTGAGGTCGTAGGGAAAGCCATAGGTGTCGTAGAGCTTGAAGGCGACCTCGCCGGCCAGCGTCTCGCCACGCCTCAAGCCCTGCGAAGCATCGTCGAGGAGCTTCAGCCCGCGCTCCAGCGTGTCGCGGAAGCGGGTCTCCTCGAGCTTCAGCGTCTCCTCGATGAGGCTCTGGCCCCGCTCGAGCTCGTGATAGGCGCGGCCCATCTGGCCGATCAGCGCCGGCACCAGCCGGTAGAGCAGCGGCTCCTTAGCCCCAAGAATATGGGCGTGACGCATGGCGCGCCGCATGATGCGGCGGAGCACATAGCCCCTCCCCTCGTTCGACGGCAGCACGCCGTCGGCGATGAGGAAGGACGAGGCGCGCAAATGATCGGCGATGATGCGGTGACTTGGGGCGGGCTCGCCTACCGCGGGGATGCCGGTCAAGTCCACCGAGGCCGCGATCAACGCGCGGAAGAGGTCGATGGCGTAGTTGTCGTGGGTGCCTTGTAGCACTGCGGCGATGCGCTCGAGCCCCATGCCGGTGTCGATCGAGGGGCGCGGCAGATCCACGCGGGTGCCGCCTGCGAGCTGCTCGTACTGCATGAAGACGAGGTTCCAGATCTCGACGAAGCGATCGCCGTCGGCATCGGCGCTGCCGGGGGGGCCGCCTTTGAGCGTTGGCCCATGGTCGTAGAAAATCTCCGAGCACGGCCCGCACGGGCCGGTGTCCCCCATGGACCAGAAATTGTCGGAGCCGGCGATGCGAATGATCTTGGATTCGGGGACGCCGGCGATCTTGCTCCATAGCGACGCTGCCTCGTCGTCGTCGGCGTAGACGGTAATCAGAAGGCGCTTCTTGGGAATCGCGAAGTCCTTGGTGAGGAGCTCCCAGGCAAGCAGGATGGCGCGCTCCTTGAAATAGTCGCCGAAGGAGAAATTGCCGAGCATCTCGAAGAAGGTGTGGTGGCGGGCGGTGTAGCCGACATTGTCGAGGTCGTTGTGCTTGCCGCCGGCGCGCACGCATTTCTGCGAGGACGCAGCGCGCAGGAAGGCGGCCTTCTCCTGGCCGGTGAACACGTTCTTGAACGGCACCATGCCGGCATTGGTGAACATCAGCGTGGGATCATGGCGCGGCACGAGCGGGCTTGAGGCCACGACCTCGTGGTCGTTCTTGGCGAAGAAATCGAGGAAAGCCGCTCGAATGTCGTTCGTGCT
>JAENXG010000424.1 GCA_016649675.1 Methyloceanibacter sp. | reverse complement strand
TATTGGGGTTGCCCGATCCCCATGATCCATTGCGAGGTTTGCGGCATCGTGCCGGTGCCGGAGCAAGACCTGCCGGTGCGGCTACCCGATGACGTGACGTTCGACGTGCCGGGAAACCCGCTCGATCGCCACCCGACCTGGAAGCACGTCACCTGCCCGCACTGCGGCGGCTCCGCTCTGCGCGAGACCGACACCATGGACACCTTCGTCGATTCGTCCTGGTACTTCGCGCGCTTCTGCTCGCCTAAGGCCGCCGAGCCGACCGATAGCAATGCCGTCGGCTATTGGCTTCCGGTCGATCAATATATCGGCGGGGTCGAGCACGCGATCCTGCATCTCCTCTATGCGCGCTTCTTCACCCGCGCCATGCACAAGACCGGGCACGTCGCCATCGATGAGCCGTTCCGCGGCCTCTTCACCCAAGGCATGGTCACGCATGAGACCTACAAGGACGCACACGGCAAATGGGTGCTGCCCGAGGAGGTGAGAATTCGCGACGGCAAGGCGGTGCACGTCAAGACGGGAGAGCCCATCGTGATTGGCGCCGTCGAATCGATGTCGAAATCGAAAAAGAACGTCGTCGATCCCGACACCATCATCGCCGCCTATGGGGCCGACACGGCGCGCTGGTTCATGCTCTCCGACACGCCGCCGGAGCGCGACATCGAATGGACCTCCTCGGGCGTCGAAGGCGCCCATCGATTCGTCCAGCGCGTCTGGCGCCTCATCAACGAGATTGCCCAGCTCTCGCCGGGACCGATGGCCAAACAGGATCCTCGATCGCTTGAGCTCAGAAGAGATGCGCACAAAGCCATAGACCGTGTCACGAAAGCCATCGAAGAGCTTCGGTTCAACAGCGCCGTTGCTTATGTCTATACTTTGGTCAACTTGCTGGAAGCGGCCGTTCGCGAAGCAACGAGCCCCGCGCGGCCGGAATCCTTGCGGGGAGCGCTGCGCGAAGGAGCGGAAATCCTCGTCCGCATTGTTGCTCCAATGATGCCGCATCTTGCCGAGGAATGCTGGGTTGCGCTCGGCCATGACACCCTGCTGGCCGAAGAGCCGTGGCCCAAGCCGGATCAGGCCCTTTTGGTCGAGGAAACTGTGACAATTGCGGTTCAGGTCAACGGAAAAAGGCGCGATGAATTGACGATTGCGCGGGACGCCACGAAAGAAGATATTGAAGCTGCGGCGCTAAAGCTCGACAATATCGTGCGCGCCATCGGGGGACGTAAAATCAAGAAGGTCGTTGTCGTGCCGCAGAGGATCGTCAATGTCGTGGCGTAGCCCTACCCTTGCGACCGCCGTACTGATCGGCGCCCTCGCTTTGGGGCTGGCCGGCTGCGGCTTCCAGCCTCTGTACGGGAGCACGGCAAAGGGCTCCAAGCTCTCCGAGGTGATGGCGGCGGTTCAGGTCGAGCCGATCCCGGGCCGCGTCGGGCAGAAATTGCGCAACGAGCTGATCTTCGCCAACACCGGCGGCAACTATGCGGCCCCGTCGCGCTACAAGCTCAATATCGTCATCAAGGAGAGCGTGACCGACCAGCTGGTGCAAATCACCGGCGACGCGACGGGCCAAGTCTACCAGCTCGACGCACAGTTCAAGCTGATGGATTCCACCGGCAAGGTCATTCTCGAGGGCAATGCGATCTCGCGCGCGGCGTATAACCGCTTCCAGGAAATCTTCGCCAATGTCCGCGCGCGCTACGATGCCGAGAACCGCGCCGCCGACACCGTTGCCGAGAGCATCAAGACGAGGATCACGGCTTATCTGGCCAACGCCGCCTAGGCCTTCTCTCGCCGCCGCGCGTCCTTAGACACCCGAGTTCTCGCTTCTCCGCCATGGTCGCCTACAAGTCTTCAGCGATCGCAAGCTTCCTAAGGTCGCCCAGTCCCGACTGCCGCGCCGTGCTCGTCTATGGGCCTGACGCGGGGCTGGTGGCCGAGCGCGCGAGCGCGCTTGCCCAGGTCTTTGCCCGCAAAGGGCCGGGCGAGACCGAGATCGTCCGCCTCGACGACCGCGATCTTGGCGAAGACCCCGCACGGCTCGAGGTCGAGCTTCGCACGCGCCCGATGTTCGCGGCGCGGAACGTGGTGAGGCTCGCGGCCGGCGCCAGGCTCGATGTGCCGTCGCTGAAGACGCTGCTGGCCGAGCCCTTCGACAATCCTCTCATCGTCGAGGCCGGCAATCTCAGGCCCGACTCCGGCTTGCGTAAGCTCTTCGAGAGCAACAAGAACGCCGCGGCGCTCCCCTGCTATAGCGATGAGCGCACGCTTTCCGCGCTCATCGATACAGAGCTGGCCCAGGCCGGCCTTAGCATCGACAACGAGGCGAGGACCTATCTGATGACGCGGCTTGGC
>JAENXG010000581.1 GCA_016649675.1 Methyloceanibacter sp. | reverse complement strand
CAACCCCGAGACCGGCGAGCATTTCGAGAAATTGTTCGGGCCGGGCGACCATTTCGGCGAGCGCGTGCTCCTCAAATCCGCGCTCCGCACCGGGCTTGTCGTGGCCCTCGAGGATTCGGTCATTTTGTGGATCTCGCAGAAGGACTTCATCCGCTTCGCCCGCGCGTTCCCCTTCCTCGAGAGCTATTTCAAGGACTATATCGACCGGACCTTCGGCGGCACCGAAAAGGCCTTCGCGCCGGGCAGCGCCAACCGCCAGGCCGAGCTCGAGACTTTGCCTTAAGGAAACGGCCGGGCCCCTGGGCACTCGCAACGTGCTGACGGCGCGGCCGGCAATCCCTATATTCCTCTCATCATGGCAATCGACGAAACCAGGGCCCGGACGGCCGCCGGCAAAGCGGTCGCGCGCGGCGACCACGTCTATCTGATCGACGGCTCGGGCTACATCTTCCGCGCCTATCACGCGCTGCCGCCTCTCACCCGACCCTCCGACGGCCTCCCCGTCGGCGCCGTGCACGGCTTCTGCGGCATGTTGTGGAAGCTGTTGCGCGAGACGGGAGAGCTTGCGCCGCCCACGCACATGGCGGTCATCTTCGACTATTCGGCCAAGACCTTCCGGAGCGACCTGTTCGACGGCTACAAGGCCAACCGACCCGAGCCGCCGGAAGACCTCATCCCGCAGTTCTCCCTCGTCCGCGACGCCGTGCGCGCCTTCAACGTCGCCTGCATCGAGAAAGAGGGCTACGAGGCCGACGATCTGATCGCCACCTATGCCGTGCAGGCGCTCGAAGCCGGCGCCGACGTGACCATCGTGTCGTCCGACAAGGACCTGATGCAGATCGTTGGGCCCGGCATCATCATGTACGACACCATGAAGAACAAGGCGATCGGGGAGGCCGAGGTGATGGAGCGCTTCGGCGTGCCGCCGTCCAAGGTCATCGAGGTGCAGGCGCTGATCGGGGATTCAACCGACAACGTCCCTGGCGTGCCGGGCATCGGGGTGAAGACCGCGGCCCTCCTCATCAACGAGTTTGGCGAACTCGACACGCTGCTTGCGCGCGCCTCGGAGATCAAGCAGGAGAAACGGCGCGAGAACCTCATCCATTTCGCCGATCAGGCGAGGCTGTCGCGAACGCTCGTCACTCTCGACCGCAGCGTCCCCCTCGACGTGCCTCTTGCCGAAATGGCCGTGCGTTCGCCCGACACCGAGGCTCTAACCGCCTTCATGCGCCGTCTCGAATTCAGCACGCTGCTTCGTCGCGTGGCCGAGGGATTAGGGGCCGAATTGCCTGAGGGCATGACGCCTTCGCCCGCGCCGCAGCGGCGCAAGAAGGACGACTACGACCATCCCTTGCGCCGCTCGCCGCGTGGCGAGGCGGTACCGCAATCACGCCAGATGAAGTCGGAAGGTCACTCCCCCGCGCAGCTCGCCGTGGAGCGCGCAAGCAAGCTCGAAACGATCCCCTTCGATCGCTCCAATTACGAGACGGTGACGGAGGCCAGCCGCCTCGCCGATCT
>JAENXG010000528.1 GCA_016649675.1 Methyloceanibacter sp. | reverse complement strand
CTTCTATACCGGCGCCACGCCGCAGCAGCAGGCGATCCCCGCCGTGGACTATCTCATCGGGCAAGGGCCTGTCTCTGCCTGGCGGCGTTTCTGCAATGCTCCCAATGTCGTCACCGACGACCCCATGGAAGCGACCTGGATCGGCTTCAATCTGTGGAAGGAAGCGGTGTCGCTCGAAGGCTCAGTGGAGGTGAGGGACGTGCGCCGGGCGCTCGGTGGCTTGCGCATTAAGGCGCCGAGCGGCTTCGAGGTGGTGATGGATCTCTCCAACCACCATCTGCACAAGCCGGCGGTGATCGGCCGGATCACCGCCGATGCCCGGATCGTTCCCATCTGGATCAGCCAAGGCCTGATCGCGCCTGAGTCCTGGAGCCCATGGCTCGAGCGCTACGAGACCGAGCCGCGCACCGCTCCACGCCGAGCCCGCGAGCTTGCCCTCGCGAGCTGATCCGCAATTCGTTGCGCGATTGAATAAGCGGGGAACCTTTCCGGTCGCCGTTCCATCAAATGCTTCGTAACGCGCATCCCTCGGGGCGCGCGCAAGATCGCGAGGCCGAGCGCCATCGGCCGCAAAGCAAGGAGCAACCATGTATCGGACCATACTCATCGCCTTCGCACTGGCAACTTCTTTGGCCAGCGCGGGCGCCCTCGCCGCACCCGCGGCTAAGCCCACCGACCCCCAGATCGCGCATATCGCCTACACCGCCGGACTACTCGACATCGAGGCGGCGAAGCAGGCTCTCGACAAATCGAAGACCGAGAGCGTGCGCACCTTCGCCCAGCAGATGGTTGGAGACCACACTGCCGTGAACGACCAGGCGCTCGCTTTGGTCAAGAAGCTCAACGTCACGCCGGAGGACAAAGCCACCAGCAAGAGCCTGACGAGCCAAGCCGAGGCCAATCGCCAGAAGTTCGCGGGCCTGAGCGGCGCCGCCTTCGACAAGGCGTATGTTGACAACGAGGTCGCCTATCACAAGACGGTCAACGCCGCGCTGAAGGACACGCTCATCCCCGATGCGCAGAACCCCGAGCTGAAGACCCTGTTGCAGAGCGGCTTGACGCTGTTTGAGGCGCACCAGCAGCATGCCGAGGAATTGGCCAAGCAGCTTCAATAGGACGAAGCTGCGACCTCCGTCCAAGAGAAGGACAAAGAATGCCGAGCGCCGCATTGAGCTACGAGCAGTTGAGCGATCTCGAGCTCGCGGCGCTCGTCGCCCGGCGCGACCCGGTGGCCGTGCGGCTCATCACCAGCCGCAACAATCAACGGCTCTTCCGGGTCGCCTGGGGTGTCTTGAAGGATCGCGCGGAAGCCGAGGAGGCCGTTCAGGAGGCCTATCTGAAGGGCTTCGCGGCGATCGAGAGCTTCGCCGGCAAGGCTTCGCTCTCGACCTGGCTGACGCGGATCGTCATCAACGAGGCGCTGGAGCGCCGCCGCGCGGCGGAGCGGCGTTCCCGCCTCCTGCAGCGAGAATCCATCGCGGTCATGGAGGACTATCGGGAGAGACTCATGGGCGTGGGCGAGACTTCAAACTCGGCGGAAGCCGATGTCATGCGCCGCGAGGTCGCCAAGCTGCTCGAGCGCGCCATCGGGCAACTCCCGGAAGCCCTGCGGCTCGTCTTCATGCTGCGCGAAATCGAGGACTTGAGCGTGGAAGAGACGGCCCAAGCGCTGCAAATCCCCGGCGCCACGGTGAAGACGCGTCTGCTGCGCGCCCGGCGCCGCCTTCAGAACGAGCT
>JAENXG010000414.1 GCA_016649675.1 Methyloceanibacter sp. | reverse complement strand
TCACAAATACGGCGTGCCCGTGGTCGTGTCGATCAACCGCTTCTCGAGCGATACCGAGGGCGAGATGGGCTTGCTCAAGCGGCTGTGCGCCACGCTTGGGGTGGAATGCGTGCTTGCCGACCATTGGGCCCAAGGGGGCGCCGGCGCCGTCGAGCTGGCGGAGACCGTGGTCCGCACCACCGACACCAAGGCGAGCGGCTTCCATCCGCTTTATCCCGACGACATGTTGTTATGGGAGAAGACGCGCACCATCGCCAAAGAGATCTACGGCGCGTCGGACATCAGCGCCGACAAGGCCGTCAAGGACCGTTTTGCCGAGCTCGAGAAGGAAGGATTCGGCAAGTTCCCGATCTGCGTCGCCAAGACCCAATACAGCTTCTCGACCAATCCCGACGCCAAGGGATCGCCTTCGGGGTTCACCATTCCGATCCGCGAGGTCAGGCTCTCGGCAGGCGCGGAGTTCGTCGTCGTCGTGTGCGGCGACATCATGACCATGCCGGGGCTGCCGAAAGTGCCGGCTGCCAACTCGATCGAGCTCACCACGGACGGCCGCATCACGGGTTTATTCTAGCTGCGGAAAGGGGTTGCAAGGCGGGCGGGCGGACGCTACGACCTTTTTCCACACGAGCGTCGGCCCAGGCTGATCTAGGGCAGACCAAGAAATTCAAGGGGAGGAGAAGAAGATGGCTGGAGCAAGAAAGCCAGGGCGTAATTTTCTATTTGTGCCGGGTCCGACCAATACGCCCGACCGGGTCCTGCGTGCCATGCACGTCGCCATGGAGGATCATCGCTCCTCCGACTTCCCCAAGCTTACCTTGCCCCTCTTCGAGGACATGAAGAAGATCTTCAAGACCAAGGACGGTCAGGTCTTCATCTATCCTTCGAGCGGCACCGGCGCCTGGGAGGCCGCGCTGACCAATACGCGCTCGCCCGGCGACAAGATGCTGGCGGCGCGGTTCGGCCAGTTCAGCCATCTGTGGATCGATCTCGCCACGCGCCACGGGCTCGATGTCACCGTCCAGGAGGAGGAGTGGGGCACCGGCGCCAGCCCTGAGCATATCGAGGAGGCGCTTCGCGCCGACAAGAGCCACGAGATAAAGGGCGTCATGGTCGTCCATAACGAGACGGCCACCGGCGTCACCAGCGATATCGCTGCCGTGCGTCGCGCCATGGACGCCGCCAAGCACCCCGCGCTCCTCTATGTCGATGGGGTGAGCTCGATTGCGAGCCTCGATTTCCGCATGGACGAGTGGGGCGTCGACCTCGCCATCTGCGGCTCGCAGAAGGGCCTCATGCTGCCGGCAGGGCTCGGCATCGTGTGCGTGAGCCCGAAGGCGCTCGCGGCGATGAAGGATGCCAAGTGCCGCCGCTGCTATTTCGACTTCACCGACCACATGAAGGCGAACCCGACCGGCTACTTCCCCTATACGCCGGCGGTGCCGCTGCTCTACGGCCTGCGCGAGTCGATCGCCATCCTCAACGAGGAGGGTCTTGAGAACGTGTTCGCGCGGCACCATCACCTGGCCGAAGGCGCGCGCGCCGCGGTCAAGGCCTGGGGCCTGAAGCTCTGCGCCAAGGAGCCGAAATGGCATTCCGACACCGTGACCGCGATCATGGTGCCGCAAGGGTTCAACGGCGCCGATGTCATCGACCGGGCCTATCGCCGCTACAATCTTGCGCTTGGCGCCGGCCTGTCGCAGGTGGCGGGCAAGCTGTTCCGCATCGGGCATCTCGGCGACCTTAACGAGCTGATGCTGCTCGGCGCCATCGCCGGCGCAGAGATGGCCATGCGCGATGTCGGCATCGAGGTCACGCTCGGCTCAGGCGTCGGCGCAGCCCAGACGCAATTTCGCGGGGCCGCTGAAGCCAAGGAAAAGAAGGTCGCCGCCGAATAGGGCGGATCGGCTTGCTGGGTTTTCAGGTCCAGGGCGCCTGGCGCTTCTCTCTTTAGCGCCGGGCGAAGGTGAGGCGTGTCGCGTGGGCAAACCCCGCGCGAAGTGGGTAGGGGTCAGGTTCAGTGCAGCACGCGATCGTGTTTCTCGATCGAGAGTCGGTGGACGCCAAGGTCCGCCGTCCGGATTTTCCGCACACCTATAAGGAATATCAGTCGACGTGGACCCATGAGGAGATCGTCGATCGCCTCAAGGACGCGACCATCGCCATCATCAACAAGGTGCCGATGCGCAGCGAGACGCTGAAAGAGCTGCCCAAGCTGAAGCTGATCGCCGTGGCCGCGACCGGGACCGATATCGTCGACAAGGCCTATTGCAAGGCGAACGGCGTCACCGTCGTCAATATCCGCAACTATGCCTTCAACACCGTGCCCGAGCACGTGCTCGGGCTCATCTTCGCGCTCAGGCGCAATCTCTTCGCCTATGTCGACGACGTGCAGAAGGGGGTGTGGAACAAGTCCAG
>JAENXG010000352.1 GCA_016649675.1 Methyloceanibacter sp. | reverse complement strand
TCGCCGCGCAAGGCCGCGATGGCGCGCGCATAGGCTCCGCCCTTGACCGTGCCTTCGGTCGCGATCACGGCGACATAATTGTTGCGGGTGGCGGCGACGCCGGCCCGCGCGCCGGGCTCGATCACGCCGATCACCGGCACCGGCACGAGCGCCTTGGCGAGCGGATCGAGGGCCACGGCCGATGCCGTGTTGCACGCGATCACCACCATCTTCACCCCCTCGGAGACGAGGAGGCGCGTCGCCTGCAGAGCGTAGGCCTGCACCGTCTCGGCGCTCTTGGTGCCGTAGGGGAGACGGGCGGTGTCGCCGAGATAGACGAAGCGCTCGCGAGGCAGTCGCACAAGAAGCGCGCGCAGCACCGTCAGCCCGCCCATGCCGGAGTCGAAGACCCCGATCGGACGCGGATCACCCGGCACCGGCGCCTCCGAATGTCTCGAAATAAAGCTCGATGAAGCGGCGATAAATGGCGGTGAGCTGATCGAGGTCGGCGATGGCCACGTGCTCGTCGGCCTTGTGGATCGTCGCGGTCAAGAGTCCGAACTCGATGACGGGGCAATAATCCTTGATGAAGCGGGCGTCGGAGGTGCCGCCGCCGGTTTCGAGCGAGGGGGTCAGCCCGGTGATCTCGCGCACCGCCTCGCTAAGAAGCGCATCGAGCGGGCCGGGCTCGGTGAGGAAGGTATGGCTCGGTGGCTCGAAATCGACCGTGCAGGAAAGCTCGGTGCCCGAAAGTGCAAGCGTGGCTTGCTCCCGCAGCAGGGCGGTGAGCTTGTCGGGCTCGTGCCGGTCGTTGTAGCGGATGTTGAACCTGGCCTCGGCCTCTGCCGGGATCACGTTCGCGGTCGGGTTGCCGACATCGATGCTCGTCACCTCGAGATTCGACGGGGAGAAATGGGCGCTGCCGTAATCGAGCGGGGTGTCGTAAAGGCGCGCGAGAATTCGGATGAGGCCCTTGACCGGGTTGTTGGCAAGATGCGGATAGGCGACGTGGCCTTGCACGCCTCTCACCTTCAGCCTGGCGTTCAGGCTGCCGCGCCGCCCGATCTTGATGGCCTCGCCGAGACGCTTGGCGTTGGTGGGCTCACCGACCAGGCAGTGGTCTAGGCGCTCGCCTTTCTCTTTCATCCAGCCGAGCACTTTGCGCGTGCCGTTGACGGCGAGCCCTTCCTCGTCGCCGGTGATGAGCAGGCTGATCGAGCCGTCGAGCTCGCGGCCTCTCGTCTTGGCGTAGTCGATCGCCGCCGCCGCGAAGCAGGCGATCGCCCCTTTCATGTCGGCGGCGCCTCTGCCGTAGAGAAGGCCGTCGGCGACCTCCGCGGCAAAGGGCGGATGGCGCCACAGCTTGGCATCGCCCGGCGGCACGACGTCGGTATGTCCGGCGAAGCAGAGATGCGGTGGGCCCTCGCCGACGCGGGCAAAGAGATTGTCGACCGGCGGCGTGCCCTCTTCCTTGAAGGTGAGACGCTCGCAGATGAAGCGTGCGGGCTTCAGCGCCTGCACGAGCACGTCGAGCGCGCCCGCGTCGGTAGGCGTGACGCTCGGGCAGCGGATCAGCCCTTGGGCGAGCGCGACCGCTTTATCGCCGAGGATGCTCATTCGGTGAGGACCTTCGCCTGCATTTGCTCATGCACCGCCGACTGCAGTATGGCGATTTTCTGCCAGATCTTGCGGCTGAGATTGGTGGCGAGCATCTCGATATCGTTGACGGCCGCGACCACGACGGGATCGTCCAGGTCCTGGGCGTAGAGGGCGGCGACCTTGCCGGCAAGCGACAGCATCTCGCTGGAATAGTCGAGATAGCGGCCAAGCTCAAACGCCGTCATCTCCCGTTTGGGCGAAGCGGCCGTGTCGTGCTCCCTGCCGAGCACGAGACCCGGGTCCTTGGTGAGCTGGTGCATGTCGATGACATGGACGAGCGAACGGAGCTGATGCAAGGCCTTAAGTGCCTCGCGCCGCTTCTGCTGCCGTTGCAGGGTGAGCAGATAAACCAGCGCTATGCCGCCGAACACGGCGATGTTCAGTACCGCCTCGAAGGTCTGCAGGAGGTTGGTTCCCTCCGTATTGGCGACCTCGAATTTCAGGATGCGCTGAAGATAGAGCGCGCTCCCGATGCACATAGCGAGGAACAGGACCGGGAGCAGGTCGTAGGACCAACGCTGCCGCCGCAGAGAAGCGGCCTTCTGCTCGGTGTCGTGGGCGGCGGCCAAGAGATCGCCGGTCACGCCGGCAAGGCCGGCGCCGGGGAATCTCTCGTCGATCCGCCGCTTGAGACGTTTGATCGTGGCGATGATCTTGGCGGCGTCGAGCGCGCGATACATCGCCATGAACGGCTGAGGTCTACCCTATGGCGGCCAAGGGATCGCCGCCGAAGCGGTTGGGGCCGGGCGTCCCCTTGAGGATGCCGAGCTCGATCAGGAACCACAGGCCGACGCCCATGGTGATCAGGGTGCAGATCCAGCCAAGCGCGTTCGGCTGGGAGGGCCCTCCGGTCAGCCCGAAGGCCTGCAACAGGCTCGCGATCAGCACGGGGATGAGGCCGTAAAGGGCGGTGATGCCTGGCTTGTCACGGTCCTGGAAGCGCTTCGCGGTCACGGCGTAACCCGGATAAAACAGGCCGAGCGTGACGAGGGTCACGAGGATGGCGCCAAAGATGGAGGACCCGAAAATGGCGCCGATGATGAAGCCGAGAACGATGCTGACAAGGGCGAGGATGACTGTGCCCACCCAATATTTGGCTCGGTTGATGCGCCCCTCGAACGACGTGAAGAGATATTGGAAATCCATCTTGTCCCCTCCCTTGGCGGCCAAGCTTAGGCCGACCCCGTACCTTGTAAGGCCGAAGGGCGGCTTCGCGAAAGGG
>JAENXG010000284.1 GCA_016649675.1 Methyloceanibacter sp. | reverse complement strand
CGCCTCGGATAAAGCGCCAGTGGATGAAGGGTAAAGCGTGTCGGACATGGTGCCTCCTCATTGGTGAAACTCGCGCCACTGCCGGCTTCCTCTGGGTCATACGAGAAAAACATGTATTTTGTCTATTGCTTTTTATCGAGCCGCCATGCAAAGATGCATAAATGATACATGTTTATAGAGGAGTCTGAGCTATGAGAATCACCGCCCTTGCAACTGCAATAATCCTACTCGGCGCCGGCTCCGCATTCGCCGCGGATACCGATTCTGGCACGGCCGGCCGTCCAACCGCCGTGTTAAGCGAAGTCGATTGCGTAGCAGCTTGGCAAACTGCTGCTGGTGCAGAGTCCACACGGTTTCACCGAGGCCACGACGCCCTCTCGCCTGCGCTCGCGAAAGGAATCGTCACCAACTTCCAGCAAGCCGACGCGGACAACGATGGCAGCATCTCGCGTGCGGAGTTCACGCAAGCCTGCAAACTCGGCTTGGTGACGAGCGGTCTCGCCGACCGCAACATAGTGGCTGGTTATTAAGAAGAGCTGCGACGACGGGAACGCCCGCGACGGGAACCCCCTACGTCCCGCCATCCCCAAATAAGCAGCTCTCTCCCAGGCTGATCGGCGCCGCGGTGGCGTCGATCAGCCGTTAGCCCGAGATCCTCGTTCTGCAGAAAGAAAGTAGACGCTATGACAATCCGAGTCCTTTGCGCTGCTGCAATATCGAGCCTCGCATGTGCTCCAGTAGCCCTGGCCGGTACGCCGGCAACGAAAGCTGATGCCCAGCCGACCGTGTACGTCGCCACCCTTCATCCGCTGAATACCAAGGTCACGGGGCTCGAGACCACGGGCGAAGCGCGTTTCTCAATTAATGGCGATACGCTGACGATAGATGTCAGCGCGGAGAAACTGCCGCCCGACATGATGCACTTGCAGCATTTCCACGGTTTCAAGGATAACGGCGACGCGACGTGTCCAACCGAAACAGCTGACGTCAACCATGACGGCATTATCGACCTCATAGAGACCGAACCCACGTCCGGCACGACGATGGTTCCATTCCATGACGATCCGGTCAGCATGGAGATCGTGCGCGATACGTATCCGAAGGCCAGCGCGGATGGAACCTTTCAGTACAAGAAGACTGTCTCGCTGAAAGACCTGGACGCAGCCTTCGCCAAAGCATTCGGTAACAAGGATCTCGATCTCGACCGTCGCGTCGTTTTCATCCATGGGATTCTCGCGTCTACCGAGCTTCCAGCATCCGCCGCGTCGCTCGGGACGATCCCAGCACAGGTCACGTTGCCGATCGCCTGCGGTGAAATCAAGCGGGTGCAGCAATGATCGGGCGAAGGACGAAAGTGTCGGCTAGTAACGTTAGGCTGAAGCGTGCTTATGAGCCGCCGGCTGCTGACGACGGCACGCGGATCCTAATCGACAGGCTATGGCCGCGTGGGATCTCGAAGGAACGTGCCGCCATCGATCAATGGATGAAGGACATCTCGCCGAGCACCGAGCTTCGCAAGTGGTTTGGTCACGATCCCGCCCGCTGGGACGAATTTCGCCGCCGCTATGCAAAGGAGGTTCACCACCATGCCGATCTTCTCGCCCAACTGCGCTCGCTCGCACGGCAAGGCCAAATCACGTTGGTCTATTCTGCCCATGACGAGAAGCACAACGATGCCGTCGAACTGAGAGAGCTGATTTTGGGAAGCTAAGAGACGGGAACACGACCGATCAACCATCTAAGTCTTACCCGGTGGCGATGGCTTGCCTCACTCTTCGTTTGGTGGACGGCCCTCTCGCGGGTTTGACGGGCGCAATGGCCAGCATGGCCTGGAGCGGAGCCCGCGGCCTGACGAGATCGCCTAAAGTATATTCATCAAGCACATCGAAGAAGGCGGCGCGCGCTCGCACTAGAGCCTTGCGCAATACGCAATTCGGCCGGATCGCGCAATCCGCGTTGATGGGCTCGAAACACATCACGATGGCCATGTCGGGCTCTGTATGGCGTACGACCTCGCCGAGTCCGATGGCCTTTGCCGGTTTTGCAAGACGCAGACCGCCACGTCTGCCCCGGACGGTGCCGATGTAACCGGCCACGCCCAGCTGATGGGCGACCTTCATGAGGTGGTTCTTGGATATGCCGTAGCTTTGGGCGATCTCCTCGATCGTCGCCAGTCCATCGTCCTTGAGCGCCAGATACATCAGCAGGCGAAGCGCGTAATCGGTGTAGACGGTTAGGCGCATACGGTCTCCTCTGCGAGGATAAGGAAATAAGATTGATTGTGCATATTGCTTTTACGCCCGGCCCTGGTAAGATGCATGCATCATACGTGTTTTAGCCGGCGTGGGTCAAATGGGTAATCCCGCAGAAGCCAATAATGTTGTCGCGTTAGCCAAAGCGCCTTCGGGGATTGGCCGGCTGTCCGAGGATACGATCCGGCATTTGGTGGACCGCTTCTACGTCAAGGTTCGTGCCGACCCGCAACTCGGACCGATTTTCGAACGCGCCATCCCCGGTGACTGGGGACCTCACCTCGCTACGATGCACAACTTCTGGTCCTCGGTGATGCTGACCAGCGGACGCTATAAGGGCAATCCCGTCGCGGTCCATCTCCGATTGGAAGGAATAGAGCCGCAGCTTTTCGAACGCTGGCTTGCCCTGTTTGATGAAACGTGTCGCGAGCTCCTGGATGAAGACATAGCCGCCGCATTCCGCGCGAAGGCCGCCCGCATCGCCGAGAGCCTCAAGCTCGCCTTGTTCTATCGGCCCGATCAGCCATGGCAGAGGATCGCGCCGTGACCTTCGTCGTCACCGACAACTGCATCAAGTGCAAGTACATGGACTGCGTGGAGGTCTGTCCGGTCGACTGCTTCTACGAAGGCGAGAACATGCTCGTCATCCATCCCGATGAGTGCATCGACTGCGGCGTGTGCGAGCCGGAATGTCCGGCTAAGGCCATATTCGCCGACACCGAGCCAGGTCTTGAGACCTGGCTCAAGCTCAACGCAGAATACGCGTCTATTTGGCCCAACATCGCGGTCAAGCGCGAACCTCCAGCTGATGCAAAGGAGTTCGACGGCGTCCCTAACAAGCTCGAACAGTTCTTCTCGCCGAATCCCGGTCAGGGCGACGCGAGCGACCAGGGAGCCGATCGCGGGTCAGCGGTCGACCGTGACGGCGGCACGGAACGCTTAAGCCATGGGCAGGACCCATGACGTGCAGCGTCTCCATGCATCGAGTTGGGGTTGGTCGAATCGAAATGAGGAGGACAGGTGATGGTCTTTGCAGTCTTAGGCGCTACAATCTTGCTCGGCGCCATTTACGCGTCGGCTAACGCATCGCCAATATATCGCAGATTTGGTTTAGTTGCAGGCGGCGTGCTCGCCGCTCTCTCCGCTCTCATGATCGTGCCACCACCGGTATTGGCCGCAGAGTCTGCGTCAGCCGAGATTGATCAGCGGGCGACAGATCCCGATCAGTGGCCGGCACCGGGGCGAGACAATAAGCTCACGCGCCACAGCGATCTGAAGGACATCAATACCGAAAACGTCAAGAAGCTTGAGATGATATGG
>JAENXG010000515.1 GCA_016649675.1 Methyloceanibacter sp. | reverse complement strand
GGCGACGCTGGTCTCGACCGGCACCACCTTCCACCTTGAGGACAACCTTCAAGATGCGTGGGGCGAGGTCTCTGCCGGGGTGAACTTCTTCAACCCCTCCGCCAACACGAGCGTCTTCGCCAAGGTCGACGTGACCTTCGGTGACAATATATCGACGGCGTCGGCGGCAAAGCCGGCATGCGCGTCAGCTGGTAGGCCCGATCACGCGGCTTGAGCACAACGTCAAGGCCGAAGGGCTGCACTTTCCGGCTCAGTCGGCGTAACCCGCCAAATGGTGTTGCCCACATCGTCGGCGACGAGCAGCGCGCCAGATTGATCGACGGCAACACCGACCGGCCGCCCAAGCGCCTCTCCCTCGGCGCTCAGAAAGCCGGTGAGAATATCCTCAGGAGCCCCTGAGGGGCGGCCGCCGGCGAAGGGGACGAAGATCACCTTGTAGCCGCTGGCCGGTTTGCGATTCCAAGAGCCGTGCTGGCCGATGAAGGCGCCCCTCCGATAGCGCTCCGGCAGGAGCTTGCCGTCATAGAAGGTCAGGCCGAGCGAAGCCGTGTGCGGCCCGAGCGCGTAATCAGGCACGATGGCGCTGGCGACGAGATCCGGCCGTTGTGGATGGACCCGCGGATCGACATGTTGGCCGAAATAGCTGTAGGGCCAGCCGTAGAAGCCGCCCTCCTTCACGCCAGTCATGTAGTCGGGAACGAGATCGCTGCCGAGCTCGTCGCGCTCGTTGACGGCGACCCACAATTCGCCGCTCTCAGGCTGAAGGGCAAGTCCCACCGGATTGCGCAGGCCCGAAGCGAAGAGGCGCGACTGTCCGGTCGCGAGATCGATCGCGACGATCGCCGCGCGGCCCGTCTCCCTCTCCATGCCGTTCTCGCCGGCGTTGCTGTTCGATCCGACAGTTGCGAACAGATGCGCCCCGTCGCGGGCGGCGATGATGTTCTTGCTCCAATGGTAGTTGGGAGCGCCTGCCGGCAAGTCCACGATCTTGGTCCCCGGCGCGGCGATGCTGGTCGCGCCCTCTTGATAGGGGAAGCGCAGCACGGCATCGGTGTCGGCCACATAAAGATCGCTGCCGATCAGCGCCATGCCGAAGGGCGAGTTGAGGCCTGCAAGAAACGTCGTTTTGGTCTCGGCCACGCCGTCGCCGTCGGTGTCGCGCAGCAGCGTGATGCGGTTCGGGCTCGGAACGCCGGCCCCTGCCCATTTCATGGCTTGTGTCATCACCCAAGCCTTTACGCCGCCTTGCTCGGGCTGAGGCGGCCCATTGGTCTCGGCCACCAGCACGTCGCCATTGGGGAGCGCATAAAGCCAGCGCGGGTGCGCAAGGCCTGTGGCATAGGCCTTCACCGAGAGTCCGGCCGCCGCCGTAGGCTTCGCGCCGCTGGGCCAACCCATGGCCTCGGCGATATTGACCGTCGGGATCAGTGTCTGTTTCGGCTCTGGAAGCTTGGGGTTGGGACCAGTGCCGGCTTCGACCGGCAATGTCGCTTCGTCGCCGCAGCCGGCGAGGCTGAGCATGAAGAGGACAATGAGCAGGGGCGTGGCGAGCCTCTTCCACATGGAAACGTCCTTTGCCTGAACTTGCGCCCTCGAGAGAACCGCCCCAATGCCTAACGGGTTCCAGCAAGCGGGACCAGTGCGGCGGTTTAGACGATGGGATTTGACGCGCGCTCGGGTTCAGGCGGCGGGCGTCTGCGCAGCCAGGATCGGATCGAGATCCACATTTTTCGGCAGCCGCATGGAGGGTGCCATCCTCTTGGATGAAGGCCAAATCGGCAACGCCGGGAGGTCTGACCCCGGTCTCCCGGCGCAAGAT
>JAENXG010000344.1 GCA_016649675.1 Methyloceanibacter sp. | reverse complement strand
TGTTTCATCCCACCAATGATGCGCTGTGGCCGTCGACCAAGGGCGGAACGCTCGCGTATACTTATGTCGGCCACATCCTCACCGAGACCACTCGGCGAGAGCTTGGCGTCGCCGTCAACCCGCACCTGTTCCGCGACTGCGGCGTCTACACCGTCGCGACCTATGCCGGGGACCGGATGGGCATCGCTTCCGGGCTTCTCCAGCATGTCGACTCGCGGACGACGGAAAAGCACTACAACAAAGGCGCCATGTTGACCGCTGCAGGGCGGTACCAGCAAATTATTGACGAGCTGCTGTAGGTTCAAATCCTGGGCTCGAAGCCACCTATACCGAACGCGATTTCATTTCCAACGAGAAGCCCAAAAATAGGTCCAAATCACGGGCCCGCAACCACCTATACCGAACTCGATTCATTTGGAGTTCGCGCGCTCATAAGTGACGAAAGAGCCTGATGTCTGCTTTGAGTCAGATAGCGGACTTCCTTTCAGGGCCGTGCCTTGGTCCGCTTTGTGCCATTAGCGGACATTGCTGATTAACTCCCGGACTAGCCCTCGCCAGTGGAAAAATACCCCAGTGGCGTTGCTATCTTCTAAGGAGCTGCCGGGATTGTAAGTCCGCCGGGTAGACGCACCTTCGGAATGATTTGGTCGATTTCCGCGCGGAGCGGCTCGTATTGGGCAGGCAGCATCAGCTTCGTTCCCAATTTATCGGGCGTCTCATCCACGGCAAAGCCCGGGTTATCCGTAGCGATCTCAAACAGCACGCCGCCGGGCTCGCGGTAATAGATAGAATGGAAGTAGGTCCGATCCATTACGGGCGACACATTCAGTCCTGCCTGCACGATCTTTTTTCGCCAGGTGTCTTGCTGTGGATCGTCAGGCGTTCGGTATGCAATGTGGTGAACGTTTCCCGCCCCCATCGCGCCGCGCGGCGCATCGGGAACACAGAGCAAATCGACAATATGGGCCCCATCATCGCCCGTGCCAGCCCGATATCGAAAGCGATTGCCCTCGTTGCCGGCTGAATGGAATCCCATCACGTCCGCAAGCACCTGGGCGGTGCTCTCATACCCCTCCTCTGAGATTGTGACACTGTGCAAGCCGCGGATCGCCTGCTCAGTCGGAACGGGGCCGCCGGCCCACGGCTGGCCACTGAGATGAGATACAGAGATAATTTCGAGCCTAATGCCGTCGGGATCCAAAAAGTGGATCGCAGCACTTCCGAAGCGCTCTACCGCCTCGGCTTTGTAGTCTGCTAGACGCGTGAACCAGTAGTTCAGTGCCTCAGGTGGGATTGCGAACGCGATCGAGGTTACCTGTGGGGGGCCAACCCGACCGCGAACTGCACCCGGCCAGACGAAAAAGGTCATGATGGTGCCTGGCCGGCCTAGCTCGTCGCCGTAATAAATATGATAGCTGCTGGGATCGTCGAAGTTGACGGTGAGCTTCACCAGCCGCAAGCCAAGGACACCACAGTAAAAGTCGATGTTCTTCTGAGCGTTAGCCGTGATTGCCGTGACGTGATGAATGCCTGGAATGATGGGGTGCATGGTCTGCTCGCCTCGATCAATCAACGACAGTCCCTTCATCGAGCACAACAAAAAGCGATCGCCGTTCGCAGGGCTCGATATTCCGTGTGCGATGACCGCGGCCCGTTACATCTTCCATCAGCAGGATTTCGCCTCCTCGCAGGGTGCGGCGACCGCCGTCCGACACCTCGAGCTCTATTGCTCCGTCAAGCAGCACAATGAGCTGCCGCTGAGGCGCGTTATGCCAATCATAATCGTAGTCCGGGTGATTTTTTCGAAAGATCACGGATTTTGCCGCAAGGGGCCGAGAAAGCAGGCCAATCTGGCCCGCATCGGCCAACTCGACCTCTACTTCGCTGAAATGAGTTTCCCCTCGCTCGTCAGAATAGACCCGAACTATTTTCATACGTTGTCCTGCACTTCCTTGGCAGCCATTGACAGTAAATATGAGCGTGCCGCCGCAAGCTCGTCTTCGTTGATCATATGGGGCATGCCCGGGTACCGCCGCAGTTCCACCTCCGCACCCAAACGTTTCAGTACCGCCGCCGTCTCCTTAACCTGCTCGAATGGAACGTGCGGGTCTGGATCCCCGGTGCCAAGAAAGACGGGCGTGCCGTACAGGGAGCCCGCGTAATTCCGGACCGTACCTGGTGGCCCGATTAGTGCCCCTGTGAAAGCTATTACCGCCGCGTAACGGCGTGGATGACGCGCAACGAATTCCGCGGTGAGACAGGCCCCTTGCGAGAAGCCGAGTAGTGCAATTCGATCACTCTGAACTTCTCGCGCAAGTAGATCACCCACAAGAGACTCGATGCGATTTAGAGCCGAATCGAGGAACGGCTGATTGGCCTCAATAGGAGCGAGAAAGGAGTGCGGATACCATGTGGAGCCTGCCGCTTGGGGCGCAAGTGCCGCAATAGTCGGGAGGATGAGCTGGCCGTAAAGCGACAGCATGCTTTCAGCCGATGCGCCGCGCCCATGCAGAAGCACGACTGTCGCCTCGGCCTGCTCCGGCGGCGGGCCAGCCCTGAGGAGGGGCTGAAGGGCGTGAGGATCGGAACGCAATTGCATTGTCATGTTGTCGCTCGGATGGCGCCGCTTTGAGCCGGGCCCCGGACGATGGTGACCTCAGCCAGAGGTAGATTCCCCGAGACGAGATATGGTCCATCCTTGGTGATGTGGATTGCTGACACTGCTTTCCGTGCCTCGTGGGTTTTGGAGTGAGCGAGTGTTGGCCGGCGCGCTGCTTGTTTGGCCGTGCGTAGGGTCAATTTATCACCAAGCTGGCCGGAGGTCGACGGCACGCTCGCGCTACTGAGCAAGTCTACGAAACCCCGAGGGCATAGAGACTGCCCGCTCAATCGAACGCGACAATGTCCGCTTTGGGTCATTAGC
>JAENXG010000305.1 GCA_016649675.1 Methyloceanibacter sp. | reverse complement strand
CATGCGAAAAAATCTACGACCCCGCGCCCACGGAAGCGTGCCCCGCGGCAGGAGTCAAATCGGAAAAAGCGGAAGGGACGAGAGAGCTTACGACGCCCTGAGCGCGTCGCCGGAGGCCTCTGCCGGAGCGGGCTGCCAGCTCGGCTCGCCGACGGTCTCCTGCACGACCCCCGTCCAAGTTCTCTCAGGCTCGCTTTGCGGCGCGGCCTTCTCGACGGTCTCGACCACCCGGCTCGGCTTCTCCACCGGATTGACCGTGGCTTCGATGATCTCGAGCGGCCTGATGGCGGCCAGAAGCTCGTCGAGCTTGTGCAGCGCCACATAATATTTATTGGCCTGAAGCTGCTTCTCGACGTCCCCTCGCAGCTCGAGGATCGCGTCGACCAAATCCCTCTTCACCAGTGGATTTTCCATACAAGTGCCCCTCTCTCATGCAGCTCGCGCCACAGTTGCAGGGGAGCATCTTACCCCGATGCGGGCGAGAGTCTAAACAGCGCTAACTTGGAGACCTCGCCGAGGTTCCCTTTAACTGCGTGCCCAGCCGCCCCCGCGGCTTAGCCGCCATGCATCTGCTTGCTCGCCTCGAGCACGTCCTCGAAGGTGCGCAAGCCCGTGCACGGCGCGCTCACCAGCACCGCCATGTTGCCCGGCCGGTGCTCGTTCTTCCACATGCGCATATGCGCTTTCGGGATCTGCTCCCAGGGAAACACCTCGCTCATGCACGGGTCGATGCGCCGCTCGATGACGAGGCGGTTGGCCTGGCTCGCCTGCAGGAGATGAGCGAAGTGCGAGCCTTGGATGCGCTTCTGATGCATCCACACATAGCGGGCGTCCATGGTGAGGTTATACCCGGTGGTGCCGGCGCAGAAGACGACCATGCCGCCGCGCTTGACCACGAAGCAGGAGACCGGGAAGGTGGCCTCGCCCGGATGCTCGAACACGCAGTCGACATTCACGCCCTTGCCGGTGGTCTCCCAGATCGCCTTGCCGAAATTGCGGGCCTCCTTGGCCCAGGCGTCATATTCGGGCGTGCCGACCTTCGGCATCTGCCCCCAGCATTTAAATTTGTTACGGTTGATCACACCCTTGGCGCCGAGCGACATGACGTAGTCGCGCTTGTCATCATCGGACACGACGCCGATGGCATTGGCGCCCGCCGTGGCGCAAAGCTGCACGGCCATCGAGCCGAGACCACCTGAGGCGCCCCAGACCAGCACGTTGTGGCCGGGCTTCAGCGTGTGCGGCCTATGGCCGAACAGCATGCGGTAGGAGGTGGCGAGCGTGAGGGTGTAGCAGGCGGCCTCTTCCCAGGTGAGATGCTTCGGCCGCTCGAGCAGCTGGCGGTCCTGCACGCGACAGAACTGGGCGAAGGAGCCGTCAGGGGTCTCGTAGCCCCAGATGCGCTGCGAGGGCGAGAACATCGGATCGCCGCCGTTACATTCCTCGTCGTCGCCGTCATCCTGATTGCAATGGATGACGACCTCGTCGCCGACCTTCCAGCGTTTGACCCTGGAGCCCACCGCCCAGACGATGCCGGACGCATCCGAGCCGGCGATATGAAAGGGATTCTTGTGGACGTCGAGAGTCGAGAGCGGTTGGCCGAGCGAGGCCCAGACGCCGTTATAGTTGACGCCCGCTGCCATCACCAGAACGAGCACCTCATGGGAATCGAGTTGCCAGGTGGGCAGCACCTCGATCTGCATGGCCTCGTCCGGAGGACCGTGGCGCTCTTTGCGGATCGCCCAGGCATACATGTTCTTCGGCACGTGACCAAGCGGGGGAATCTCGCCGATCTCGTAAAGATCTTTGACTGCGCTCGCGGGCGCAGCCGTTGCCTGAGACACTGCAGCTAGCGACATCTCATTCATTCCGATTGTCCCCCCAGTCGACGCTTGTTCGGTCTGTTTTTGCACTGCGGCAATTCTCCGCTATTCATCTCGCGACTGCAACATATTTGCGAACAGCAGCCTTAACGCGCAAAAGGGCCGCAAAGGCGCCCCTTCTCCGCCCAAAGTCCTCATTTCCGGTAAGCCCCAGCCAGCCGGCAGGGAGCGTTAGCAAAAACTCAGGCGCCTGCCCAGGGGACAAAACAGGCTTGCCTGGCCCTTGCGAGCGAGACGCCAGGTCGCCCGCGCGTGTGAACCCTCAATTGACCGCACCAACTGCCGAGGGCCAAGGCGGTGACGGGCCCGGCCCGTTCGTCTTTTTGGAACGAATGGTAGGGCATGGTTGCTCAAGCGCTTGGAGCATGCTTCGATGCAGGCCAAGCCAATCCATCGAGCAAAACCATGAGCGGAAAGTCACCCAAGCGGGACAAGCCCTGGCTGTTCCGCACCTATGCCGGCCATTCGACGGCAACGGCCTCCAACGAGCTTTACCGGAAGAATCTCGGCAAGGGTCAGACCGGCCTTTCGGTCGCCTTCGATCTGCCGACCCAGACCGGCTACGACTCCGATCACCCGCTCGCCCGCGGCGAGGTCGGCAAGGTCGGCGTGCCGATCTCCCATCTCGGCGACATGCGGAGCCTGTTCGAGGGCATCCCGCTTGGCGAGATGAACACCTCGATGACCATCAATGCGACGGCGGCCTGGCTGCTCGCCCTTTATATCGCGCTGGCCGACGAGCAAGGGGTCGACCGGGCGAAGCTGACCGGCACGGTGCAGAACGACATTTTGAAGGAGTATCTCTCGCGCGGCACCTATGTCTTTCCGCCGGCGCCCTCGCTCCGGCTGATCAAGGACACCATCGTCTATACCGGCCGCGAGCTGCCGAAATGGAATCCGACCAATGTCTGCTCCTATCATTTGCAGGAGGCCGGAGCGACGCCGGTGCAGGAGCTTGCCTTTGCGCTCGCCACCGCCGAGGCCGTGCTCGACGAGGTGAAGAAGTCCGGCGAGGTGTCGGAGGCCGATTTCCCGCAAGTGCTGAGCCGCATCTCCTTCTTCGTCAATGCCGGCGTGCGCTTCATCACCGAGGTCTCCAAGATGCGCGCCTTCGTCGATCTCTGGGACGAGATCGCGCGCGACCGCTATGGCGTCGAGGACCCGGCGCTGCGGCGCTTCCGCTATGGCGTGCAGGTCAACTCGCTGGGCTTGACCGAGCAGCAGCCCGAAAACAACGTCTATCGCATTCTGCTGTCGATGCTGGCCGTCACGCTGTCGAAGAACGCGCGCGCGCGCGCCGTGCAGCTTCCCGCTTGGAACGAGGCGTTAGGGCTGCCGCGGCCCTGGGACCAGCAATGGTCGCTGCGACTCCAGCAGATCGTGGCCTACGAGACGGACCTTCTCGATTATGGCGACATCTTCGATGGGTCGGTCGAGATCGAGCGGAAGGTCGAGGAGCTGAAGCAAGAGGCTCGCGCCGAGCTTGCCCGCATCCAAGCCATGGGCGGCGCCGTTGCGGCCCTCGACTAT
>JAENXG010000085.1 GCA_016649675.1 Methyloceanibacter sp. | reverse complement strand
TGATCAAGCAAGAACCATCCGCATCCCCGTGCACATGATCGAGACCATCAACAAGATCGTGCGCACCTCCCGCCAGATGCTGCACGAGATCGGCCGCGAGCCTACCCCTGAGGAGCTCGCCGAGAAATTGGCCATGCCGCTGGAGAAGGTGCGCAAAGTTCTCAAGATCGCCAAGGAGCCGATCTCCCTCGAGACGCCGATCGGCGACGAGGAGGACAGCTATCTCGGCGATTTCATCGAGGACAAGAACGCGATCCTGCCCATCGACGCCGCCATTCAATCCAATTTGCGCGAGACCACGACGCGGGTGCTGGCCTCGCTCACGCCGCGCGAGGAGCGCGTGCTGCGCATGCGTTTCGGCATCGGCATGAACACCGACCACACGCTGGAAGAGGTCGGCCAGCAATTCTCAGTGACCCGCGAGCGCATCCGCCAGATCGAGGCCAAGGCGCTGCGCAAGCTGAAGCACCCGAGCCGCTCGCGCAAGCTGCGGAGCTTCCTCGATAACTGACGCGCAGCGTCATTCCGGCGGAAGCCGGAATCCAGCATTTACCTGAACTTGTCATGGCCGGGCTTGTCCCGGCCATCCGCGATTTTCCTCTTCCTTTGGGACGAGGACCGCGACGCGGCGCCTCAGCGCGTGGCGGGTGAGGGGGTGCTTTCCTCGTCTTAAATTGGCCTTCCGCAGGCTCTAGGCCTCGCCCGCTCTAACGCGCGAGAGGAGGGCATCAACCATGACTGGCGAGTCCAAGGACAATCCCGGCGTCATCGTCTTTCCGCCGCTGATCCTGCTTGCGGTGCTCGTTCTCGGGCTCCTGCTCGATTACCTCCTCCCGCTCGGTTGGCTCTCCGCGCTGCCGCACACCCCTCGCCTGGTTGTCGGACTCCTGCTGTTTTTGTTCGGCGCATCGTTTCCAATACGCGCGAGGCGCGCCTTCAAGGCGGCCGGCACGAATATCCGCCCCGACCAGCCGACCACGGCCGTCGTCACCTCAGGCCTCTTCGCGCATGTGCGCAATCCCATCTATCTCGGCGGCCTGCTCGCCCTCTCGGGCCTCGCGCTGATGCTCGGCTCGGACTGGATGCTGATCCTGATTGTGCCGGCGTTCCTCATGCTGCATTTCGGCGTCGTGCTCCGCGAGGAGCGCTATCTCGAGCACAAATTCGGCCCGCCCTATCTCGCCTACAAGCGGAGTGTCCCCCGCTATGGGTGGAAGTTCTGATCGACGGTTCCGCGCCGCGTCGCGGCTCACCCGCTAGAACAGGCGCTTGGTGGTGAAGGCCTTGGAGCCCGCGGGCAGCGAGATCAAGAGCCCGTCATAGCCGAGCACGGTATCGCCGGCCCCACGCGCCGCCGCCACGCCGCGCATGAACATGCGCCGCATCAGCGCGTTCCTGAGCGGCGGCACCATATGCGTCATGACGAGATGCGGCACGCCCGCTTCCTTCGCGATCTCCGCCACTTCCACCGGGGTGGTGTGATATGCGATGACCTGGCGCGCCATGGTGCCAGCGCGCTTATTGCCGGTCTGGTCGAGCGCGCTCGCCAGCATCTCCACCATGTCCGGATTGAGCGCCTCATGCACCAGCACATCGGCGCCGCGCGAGAAGCGCACCATGTTCGCCACCTTCTTGGTGTCGCCGCTCACCACTGCGGCGCGGCCCCCATAGTCGATGCGATAGCCGTAAGCGGGCTCGACCGGATCGTGATTGACGAGGAAAGCCTGTATCTTGAGCCCGTCTTGGTCGTAGACGGTGACCGCCTCTTCCGCTCCGGGCCTGGCGATATCATGGCCGATCATCCGCGCCGCTTCGGTGGGCACGAGATCGTGCCCTTGGGCGATGCGGAAATCGGCGTCGGCATTATAGGCCTCGGCGAAGCCCTTGACCGCTTCTTCGGTCCCCGCCGCACCCAGCACATCGCCCTCAGCGTCGCTCACGCGCTCTGACGGCTGCGGCGCCGGCGGCCCATAGACATTGAGCGGCACTTTGCGCCCCCCGAGCCAGCTCTGCGTGGCGAGCTCGCCGAGATCGCCGATATGGTCGGAGTGGAGATGGGTGAGCAGCACCGTGTCGATAGAAGCCCCCGGCACGCCCGCAGCCGCCAACTTCGCCCACGAGCCGGGCCCGGCATCGATGACCACCACGCGTCCGCCGGCGATGACAGCGGCGCAGCCGCCGGCGCGGGTCAAGTCCGGCATGGGTGAGCCGGTGCCGCACAACAAGATGTGCAGCGCCTTGTCCCGCATGAAGGACACGTTTGCCGCCTTGGACAGGGCCTGGACCATGCCGCGCTTCACCAGTGCATCCTGCACGGACGGCACGAACCACACGACCGCGACGGCTCCGGCGACGAGCCCGGCCAGCAGCCCCAAACCGATCGCAATGCGCTTCATGCGGCCGTTCCCCTTCAGCCCCCACTTAAGGGGTAACATCAAGCATAGCCCTCAGGCTGAAGGAAGCTTGCGTGCGCGCCTTTGCGCGTCCCCCATGAGGCCTGGCCAGGGGAACTTTGCGGTGCGGGCCACGTTGTTCTCATGGAGCGGCGGTGAGCTTCACCGCGTCTGCTCACCCCAAAATTCACCCCCGAAAAAGCGACGAGGAGGTTCCCATGGATTGGAATCGTGTTGAAGGAAATTGGAAGCAGGTCAAAGGCCGGGTCAAGGAGAAGTGGGGCAAGCTCACCGATGACGACCTCACCACCATCAACGGCCACCGCGATCAGCTCGAAGGCAAGATCCAGGAGCGCTACGGCGTGGCCAAGGATCAGGCCAAGAAGCAGATTGACGACTGGTACGGGACGCAATCCTGGTCGTAGGCTTGCGTTCGACGACCCTTTTTCAGCCCGGCACTTTGCCGGGCTTTCTTTTTGCTGTGCGAGGCAGCGTGCGCCTTTTGCAGCCGCGGTCAGTCGTCGACAATTAATTTGTCCCTCCGCTTGATGATGAGGGTGGACGCCGAGCAAAGCTCGGCGGCCGGGTGGGGTGAGCCACAGCCCCCACCCCGAAAGGGGGAGGTATGCAGTGTGGGGCGGTGTAGCGGACTCCCATGCCTCCCACTCGCGGGGAGGTCGGCGCGCTCGCGCGCCGGGTGGGGGCCTTATTCTAGTGGGCCTTCCACGTCCTCGGGCGGCACAAGCGCGAGCTTGATCTCCATCGGGGAGCCGCAGGCCTCGCAGTCCAATGGCGGAATATCCGACACGAGATAGTCCGGCCCGAGTGCCGCGATCAGCTGATCGAGATCGAAGACGGAGAAGCGCCGGCAGGCAGCGTTCTGGCAATAGGCCTCGAGCGCCATGTTGCGGGCGCGACGCTATCGCGAACGCGCGGCCCTGGAGCGTTTCCCCGCCAAGTCCGATCTCTCCCCGGAACATCCCGCCTCGGCGCTCGTTCTCTCATCACACTCCCCAACACCCGGCCTGCGCCGTGCTGGCCCAACAGATGAGAGGCAACTGAGATGGCGACTGCCAACGAAGCCTACCGCAAGGCCGCCAATTCCCCTGCCGGGCGCCAGGCGTTCGAGACCGCCAAGGAGGCCCGCGAGACCATCGAGTCTGCGGCCGAGAGCGCCAAGTCTACCGGCGAGCATCTCGCCGACACCGTGAGCGATTATGCCTCAGACGCCGCGCGCAAGGCTGGCGATTTCGCTTCAGACGTCTCCCGCAAGGCCGGCAAGCAGTTTAGCCGCGCTGAAGCCATGGCCGTCGATGCCTATGACGAGGTCCATGACGCGAGCGTGCGCAATCCGCATATCACGCTGGCTGTCGCGGCAGGCCTCGGCTTCCTGTTGGGCGCTTTCTTGGTCAGCCGCCGCTAGCTCCATGAGCGGACTTCCTCTCCCCGATGGGGAGAGGGCTGTTCGCCACGATCTTGCGTTCCGCGCCGACCTCTTCCCTTGGGGGAGAGGTGAAACCGACGCGGCGCGCGTTTCCTCGCCGCCGCTAGCTCAAGTTCCGCTATAATCGAATCGCTGGGCAAAGTCCGCCGTCAAAGCGGGCCGGCTTCTCGGGGGGGAACCATGTTCACAGCCTGGATGAATCTTGCTTTCGATGCCGCGTGCCTTTGTCAGGAGACGCAGGAGGTCGTGGCTCTGCGGATGATGAAGCTCGCTCTTGGCGGACCGGCGGGGCAACTCGAGGCGCAGCGTATGGTCGCCGAGAAGGGCTTCGCCCTTGCCGAGGCCGTTGGCTGCCTTGCCGTCGGCGTTCCGATCGAGCAGGTGGTGAGCCGCTATCGCGGCCATGTCAGAGCCAACAAGCAGCGGCTGTCGCGAAGTTAAGCCTCGGGCTTGCGGACTGGCACGCCCTGCCATGCCGCATCGACCACCATGGCGGCGACGATGGCGTTCATCATGGCCCTACACAGGGAAACGCCGCTGGTCGCCAGCGCCAGCTCGAGTTCTGAGGGGCTGACATCCAAGGTGATGGTGATGGAGCCGAGAGGCGGAATGACGTCAAACTCCCATCGGTCCGCATGCTCCATCATGGTCGCTTCCTCCCCGCCATCTGACGGCTTGAGTGTCATCCCGGCCGAGCTAACCGGCGATTGACAGGAAGGGTGGGATTTATCGGTCTTTGGAAGTTGTACGTACCCGTCCTAAGCAACCGAGGCAGCAGCGAGGAACTTATCCCCGCGCTCCGCGCCTGGCTTACACTCCGCATCACCTCGTCCGCGAGGGGCGCTTCGCGAGGCGTCGTTTAAGCGGGACGAGGTGTGGCGCCCTGCGGGCCGGACGTGACGCCGGCACCCGGGCGGCGCCGGGGCTCCGCCCGTGCCCATTATGAGCCCTGCCAGGAGCTGGCTGACGACCGTAAGGTCTATTCCAAACGCGCCCGTCACCTCTCGCTGGAGAGGCAGAACAAGAAAGACAGACGGGTCAGCGGGACACTTACGGCGAAAGCGCGGCCCGGTCGCCGACAAGTCGCCGCTTCATGGCGCGCCGAGAGGCGCCCGCGTGCCGCAAGGCACGAGCCACAGGTTTGCGCTTTTCGGCGCGCCATCCCCTCATGCCTCGCGGGCCAAAGCCCGGCGAGAAATTTCGTGCTGGCGTCAGGGGGCGGCTTTCATCTCTTCCGGCGCCACCTCGTCGGTGACGACGCGGAAGCCCACGAGCTGATGCGGGCCGAACGAGGTGGTGATGGCGACGTCGGTGGCATCGCGTCCCCGCGCGATCAGGATGCGGCCGATGCGCGGCGCGTTGTGGCGGGCGTCGAACGTGTACCAGCGGTCGCCGATATAGGCCTCGAACCAGGCGCTGAAGTCCATCGGCGCGGGATCGGGGGGAACGCCGATGTCGCCGAGATAGCCGGTGCAATAGCGCGCCGGGATGTTCATGCAGCGGCAGAGCGTGACGGCGAGATGGGCGAAGTCGCGGCACACGCCCTTGCCTTCGGTGAAGGTGTCGAACGCCGTCCGGGTCACCTTGGCATGCGGGTAGCCGAAGGTGACGTGATTGTGCACGTAGTCGCAGATGGCCTGCACCAGCGTCCAGCCTTGCGGGATCTTGCCGAAGGTCGACCAGGCGAACTCCGACAGGCGGTCGGTCTCGCAGTAGCGGCTGCCGAGGAGATAGACGAGGGTGTCGACGGGGAGCGTCTCGAGCGGGGCTTGCGTGGCGCCGGGCGCGATTTCGTCCTTCTCGCCCGAGTCTTGAATAAAGAAATCGGCGGAGAGCGTGATCCGGCCGGCGGGCGCGCGGATCACCTGGCAGATATTGCCGTAGCGGTCCCAATATTCCGTCACGGGCACGTGCGGATGGATCGTCATCTGGTCCGGTGTAAGGAGGTTGGACCTGAGACTCGGATGGACGCTCAAGGTGATGATCATCGGCGTCGGCTGCAGGCAGTCGTAAGCGATCTCGTAGCCCGCATGAATCTTCATCGTTATCCTTCCCGGCCCGCCGGAGATTTCGCCCCATGGTTGCTATCTTGGAAGGTACACAGAGTCCCGCCCCCCATGCAAAGCGGCATCGCGGCACTTCCGTCGTTGCGGTGGAGGCCGAGCGCGCTATCCCGGCGCCGAGCCAGGCGGCTGGGTCGGATAGGTCGGCCCCGGATGCAGGAAGCTGATGGATGCATAGGCGCCGACGAAGGAGCCGGCGGCCGCGAACACCACATAGGCCCAGTGGTTGGTATAGGAGATGACGGCGAAGGAGGAGAGCAGATACCAGACGCTGCTCCAGCTCGCGGCAGGCACACGGCGGCGCCTCACCACGGCATTGGTGAACATGACATAGACCGCGTCGGTGCAGGCCGTCGCCACCATGACGGCAAGCGCGATGAGGGGGTCGATCTCGGGCAAGTGCATGGGTTCGGTCCTTGGGCTCAAGCAAGCCAAGGACCATATCGCAAGTCGCGAGGCCAGGTCCGCTGTTGCATTGCAACAATTGGGAGCTTGCCCTATATCCGCGAAGGTGAGCGCGAGGAACGCGCGCCAACTGGGACCGATACGACCAATGCTGCTCACGATGCTGAAGGCGAAGCTCCACCGGGCGACGGTGACCGGGGCCGATAAGGATTACGAAGGCTCGATCGCCATCGATCGGGACCTGCTCGATGTGTCGGGAATCCTGCCGCACGAGCAGGTGGACGTCCTCAACATCAATACCGGCGGGCGCTTCACCACCTACGCCATCGAGGCCGCCCGCGGCTCACGCGCGATCACCGTGAACGGCGCGGCGGCGCGGCTCGTGCAGACGGGCGACAAGGTGATCATCGTCGCTTACTGCCAGATCCCGGCGGAGGAAGCGCGCAACTACCGGCCATCCGTCGTGTTGCTTGGCGAGGGCAACACGGTGGAACGCGCCGCCTGAGGCCTACTCGTAGCGGAGCGCGTCGATGGGGTTCATCAGCGAGGCGCGGCGCGCAGGGTAGTAGCCGAAGAACACGCCGACCAGGCCCGCCGAGAGCAGCGCGATCAGCACGAGGCTGGGCGAGAGCGAGATCGGCCAATCCCCCCAGATCGACATGGCGAGTGCGGCTCCGCCCCCGATCAGAAGCCCGATCAGCCCTCCCGTCACGCACAGCGTCACCGCCTCGATCAGGAACTGGCTCAAAATATCCTTGCGCCTGGCGCCGACCGCCATGCGCAGGCCGATCTCCTTGGTGCGCTCCGTCACCGAGACGAGCATGATGTTCATGATGCCGATCCCGCCCACGATGAGCGAGATGGCGGCGGTGGCGCCGAGCAATACGCTCAAGATGCTCTGGGTTTCGCTGCGCGCGCGGATGAACTCGGCCATGTTGCGCACTTGGAAATCGTCGGGGCCGCCCGACCTCACGTGACGCCTTTCGCGCAACAGCGTCTCGATCTCCTCCTGCGCGTCGTTCATAGCCTCGGCCGAGGCGACCTCGACCATGATGGAGCGAAGATTGTCGGGCACGGTCAGCTCTGCCCCGAACAGGCGCCGCCGCGCGGTATTGATCGGCACGAGCGCGGTGTCGTCCTGATCGCTGCCCCAGCCCGACTGCCCCTTGGCCGTGAGCACGCCGATCACGGTGAAGGGCACGTTCTTGATGCGGATCTGCTCGCCGATCGCCGGCCCCCCTCCGAACAGCTCACGCACCGTTGTGGCACCGAGGATGGCGACCTTGGCGCCAGACCTGAGCTCGGCGTCGGTGAAGGTGCGGCCGTCGGCGAGCGCCCAGTCGCGCACCTCGAGGAAGTCTTCGTTCACGCCGTTGACGGAGGTGGTCCAATTGGCGTTGCCGACCACCACGGGCGCCGAGCCGCTGACCGTTCCCGCCACCGCGGCGACGCTTTGAACCTTGGTGCGAATGGCGGCGAGATCGCCTTCCGACAACGACACGGCCGTGCCCTCGCCGGCACGGCGTCCACCTGAAGTGAACGAGCCTGGCATGACCACGAGCACGTTGGTGCCGAGCGCCTTGATGCGCGCCTCGATGGCCTCGCCGGCGCCGCTCGCCACCGAAACCATGACGATCACCGAGGCGACGCCGATGATCACCCCGAGCATGGCGAGGAAGCTCCTGAGCGCGTTCACCTTGAGCGCGCCGATGGCGACCTTGCAGGAATTGAGCGGGTTCATGACACGTCCCCCACGATCTCCCCGTCGCGGAAGGTGAGCCGACGGCGGGCGCGCTTGGCGATGTCGGGCTCGTGGGTGACGATGATCACCGTGATGCCGGTCGCGTTCAGCTCCTCGAAGAGCGCGATGATCTCCTCGGTAGTGTGGCTGTCCAGCGCGCCGGTCGGCTCGTCGGCGAGGATGATATGGGGATCGTTGACGAGCGCGCGGGCGATGGCCACCCGCTGCTGCTGCCCGCCCGAAAGCTCGGAGGGCTGATGGTCTTCCCGGTGGGCGAGCCCAACTTTGGCGAGGCAAACCTTGGCCTTGTCGCGCGCGCTCTTATGGCCATGCCGCGAATAGAGGATGGGGAGGGCGACATTGTCGAGCGCGCTCGTCCGCGCCAGCAGGTTGAAGTTCTGGAACACGAAGCCGATCTTCTCGTTGCGGTAGAGCGCGAGCTGGTCGGAGCTCTGCCCGCCCATCTCGCGGCCTTCGATCTGGAGCGATCCGCTGGTCGGGGTGTCGAGCGCGCCGATGAGATTCATGAAGGTCGATTTGCCGGAGCCCGAGGGGCCGGTCACGGCGAGATACTCGCCGCGCGCCACCTCGACGCTCACGCCCTGAAGGGCGCCGATGACGCTGCCGCCGAGCCGGTAGGTCTTGACGAGGTCGCGGGCCACGATCTGCGGGTCCGCCGCGTTGGGGGCCGGTCCCCGCTTCTTGCCGCGCTCCGTCTCAGCCCTCACGGCTCCCCCTCACGCACCCGCACCACCACGGCGGCCCCTTCGGGCAATCCGTCGGCCACCTCGGTGACGCTCTGGTCGGCGAGGCCGAGCCTGACCTCGCGCGGCACCAGCGCGCCGTTCTCATAGGCCCACAGCGTCACCCGCCGCGGCCCATTCGGCCTCTGCCGCTGCATCTCCTCGTATTTCTTGTACTTGTCGGGGGAGAGCACGGCGCGCAGCACCTTGGCGATGCGCATGCGGGCTTGCTCGTGGGCGTCGTCCGCGGCGGGCGCCGAACCTGGAGGTCCGGCATTCTTGATGGCGGCAAACTCGGCGTCTAGCGCGGTGCGGATCTTCCCCAACTCGTCGTCGCTCAGCTCAAGCTGGGTCTTGAGCCGCTCCAGCATGCGGCCGCCGCGGTCGC
>JAENXG010000430.1 GCA_016649675.1 Methyloceanibacter sp. | reverse complement strand
CGCTCGCCTTCCCGGGTGACCTCGGTGACCGAGCCGCGGAGAAGCACGGCGCGGCCCTCGCTAAACTCCGCACTGAGGCGGCCATGCACCTCCATGGGCAGACGGTGGCGGTGCGCATCCCAAAAGGGGCGGAGATGACGCAGGAAGCGCGCCTGCTCATCGGCGGGAAGTCCCTGCCAGATATCCTGCAAGGAAGGGCGCAGGCCGTTGATGATGGCTTGCCAGGGCGTGCCGTTCTCCTCGGCCATCTCGCAGGAGATGCGGATCGCGGCCGCAAGCAGGGAGACACGTTTGGAACGCGGCAGCCCGACCTGTTGCGGCACCACCCCTTTCGGCGCATGCGGCCGCGGCAGCTGTCCGCGCCGCGAGATGACATAAGCCTTGCCTTGAAAGCCGTCGCGGCGCGCGCTCAAGAGCACGTCGACCATGGTGAGGCCTGAGCCGATCAAGACGATCGAGCCCGCGCGCGCGAGACGGTCGCCCGGAACGGGGTCAAACGGCGCAAGCGCGCCGGTGCCGGCGTGTCGCTCCACCCCGTAGGCCGTGGCGAGGACAACGATGTCGGCCGCGACCGCCTCGGCCCGGTCGACCTCGATGCGATAACGCTCGCCTTCGGCCGCGCAGGCGAGCGCCGTGCCGGCGACCACGGTAAATTCGACGTCCGCGCGTCGCGCCACCGTCTCGAACAGGCGCTGGCGGACATATTCGCCGAACAGCTGCCGCGGCAGGAAGGTATGGGCGAGCGCCTCATGCAAGCCGGCCTGGTTCTCGCCCTGATCGAGTTGATGAAAGGCCCAGTTCAGGAAATCGCCTGGCTGGCCCGCACGGATTGAGAGATCGCGGGTGCGCACATTGAGGAGATTGAGCGGATGGTGACTGCCATAGGCGACGCCGCGGCCAAGCGCGGCGCTGGGCTCGATCATGACGAGGTGGAACGGGGTCTTGATGCGGGTGAGGCAGGCGATGGCGGCAGCAGCGCCCGTGAAGCCGCCACCGACCACGCACACCGTGAAGGGTGATTTCCGCATTGAGATCCCAGTGCCTAGTCCCGCCGACTCCGAACGCTAGTCATACACAACGTTTGCGGCGGCAATGAAGCTCCGCAAGCGGCGCGCATCAGTGCGGAAGCTCTGCCGTTCTCCTCAAGAGCGTGGGTAGGCAATGGAATGGGCGCCGGCGCGTCTTTGCCTGGAAACGATGACCCACTTTGTGCGGAAATTAGCGACGTGGTGCTCGCGCCATGCGGAGCCGGGGCTCGGACAGAGTCCGGCCGCCCTTCCGACTCGCGGTGCAGAAGGACGGCCGGTGGCCTCGCCCTACGCCGCTAGGGAGCGCCTGATTTCAGGCTGGCGAGGTCAATCACGAAACGATAGCGGACGTCGTTCTTAAGCATCCGCTCGTAAGCTTCGTTGATCTCCTGAATGGGGATCACTTCCACGTCTGCGGCAACGCCGTGCCGCGCACAGAAGTCCAACATCTCCTGGGTCTCGCGGATGCCTCCGATGGCAGAGCCGGCAAGACGCCTCCGCTTCATGATGAGGGGAACGGCCGAGAGTGGCGTCGGATCCGGAATTCCCACCAGCACCATGATGCCGTCGCGGCGGAGAAGGTTGAGATAGGCGTTGTAGTCGTGATCCGCCGAGATCGTGTCGATGATGAAATCGAACCGGCCGGCGTGCTCCTTGAACACCGCCTCGTCGCGTGTCACGAGAAAATCGTCGGCGCCGAGCGCGAGCGCGTCATCCCGCTTGCCGGGCGAGTGGCTGAGCACGGTGACATGGGCGCCAAAAGCATGGCCGAGCTTCACCGCCATGTGGCCGAGACCGCCGAGGCCCACGACGGCCAGCTTGTCGCCGGCCTTCAGCCCGAAATGCTTGAGCGGCGAATAGGTGGTGATGCCGGCGCAGAGCAGAGGTGCCGCGCGCTCGAGCGGAATGCCCTTGGGGATGCTCACCACGTAGTTCTCGTCCACCGTGATGCGGGTCGAGTAGCCCCCATAAGTCGGAGTCTTTCCGTCGCGCTCATAGCTGTTGTAGGTCAGCGTCATTCCGACTTCGCAATATTGCTCCTCGCCCGCGCGGCAGGCCTCGCAGCTTCGACAGGAATCGACGAGGCAGCCGACGCCGACGATGTCGCCTTCTTTCCATTTTGTTACGTGATCGCCGGCCTTCAGCACCTTGCCCACGATCTCGTGGCCCGGGACCATGGGGAAAATCGAACCTCCCCACTCGTCGCGCACTTGGTGGATGTCGGAGTGGCAGACGCCGCAATAGAGGATGTCGATCAGAACATCGTGTGGGCCCGGCTCGCGACGCTCGATCGACCAGGG
>JAENXG010000052.1 GCA_016649675.1 Methyloceanibacter sp. | reverse complement strand
CGGCGCGGACCCGCTCAAGCATCACTCCCCTTAACGGAGGGATCACCCGTTATGGCTGTCCGAGCTGAGCGCCTGCCTTGGGCACCAATTTCCAGCCGAGGCTGGCGAGCTTCGCTGTGGCCATCTCGCTCGCCCGGCCGGTGATCCAGATTTCGCCGCCGCCAGCGCCCGCGACGAGGCCTTCGAGCGGCGGACTCCAGAACAGATAATCGACCGGAAGCACGCTAACCGTGCCCTTGCCGGTCTCAAGCATCGGCGCCGCGCCCAACCGCACGAAGCTCCTGACCGGCGAGACCTTCCGGTTGAAAGCCGCGATCAGCTCGGCCTGCCGGCGATAGAAGAAGCCCATCTCGATGCTCTGCGCCCTGGCCGCACCGGCCACGAAGATCTCGCGCCCGCCCGCGCCGTGAAGGCTGGCCAAAGCCTCGACGATGATCGCCTTGTCGGTCGGGCTGAGATTGGGGTTGGCGTAGAAGGCATCCACAGTCGCCGCCGAAACGCCCATGGACGCGAGAATGGGGCGGCCATCGGCTTCCAGCTCCGCCGGGGTCTTGTCGCGCAGCGCCTCGCGCACCTGGCTGCTGGTGCCGCCTGCGCTGATGGCAAAGCCCGCGGGGCCCGCGACAAAGCTGAGCCCCACATTGGCCGAGGTCTCGCCGACCGCGCTTGCCGTGGCCACTCGCTTGAGCTCGTCGCCGAGCGGCGGGAAGCTCGTATGCGGATCGACGCCCAAGTCGAAGGCGAGCTTGCGCCGGGCCGTGGCGCCCCCGGTGACGGAGGCGATCATGCTGTCCCCATGCGGATCGGTCGCATTCATGGAGGCATTGGCGCGACCGAAGATATGACCGACGCCGCGGAAGGTATCGCCGAGCGTCTTGCCGGGAGCGGTGACGAGGTCCTTGGCGGTATTGAGGGGCCGGAGTGCCGTCTTTCCCGCCGACTCGACCGCGGTTTCCGCGCCGTTGACCTCCTCTAGCTTGGCGGTGGCGGCGATCTCGCGGGCGCGCACGCGCAGGAGGTCGCTGCCCTTGATGGTGAAGGGCCCCCATTTGGTGTCCACCTTGTAGACATATTGGAAATTATCGACGGTGACGCGGTCCCCGATCCGGTAGTCGGGGCTGCGGGGGAGATTGGGCGGCACCGCTTGGCTCGCCGAGAAGACGGGCGGCGGCTCGTATTCACCCGCCTGAAGCACGGTCCCGGGTGCTGCGATGAGTGAGGCGGCGAGCGCTGCGGCTGAAAAGCCACGCAAGGGAAGCGGTCCGACTTTACGCATTGCTGATCCCCGTGACGCCATTCGACACCAGCGGCACATGCCGCCGGACGGGGGACTTTAGCGGTAAAATAGGGTGCCGAGAAGGAGGCGAGGCGCCTCCTAGTGCCGCAGCCGCCGCCCGACCACCGCAGTTTCGGCCGATAATGCTCTAGTGGAACAGCACGTAGTAGACGACGTAGAACCAGCTGAAGAAGCCGTGGATGATCGCCCACAGGACCGAGTGGTTGTTGGTGTAGGAAATGGCGATGGCGAGCGCCGTGCCGAAGCTGATGCCGTATTTGGCGCCTTCGACGCTAATCTTGTAGTTTCCGTTCATTGTGTCCTCCTCAGGGGCAAGAATCGTGTGCCCTTGGCTTCGAGATTATAGAAGCAAAATGACAGAGCCACGAGCCGGCAGCAGCAGCCAAGAGGTGAGGCCATGAGAACAAGAATCGCCGTCGTTTGCGTTCTGCTGCTCGCCGCCGCGGCGGGCGCCGGCCGCGTCCTAGCCCGCGAGCCGGAGGATGCGTCGAAGGTTGAGGCGCAGCAGCTCCTCACCGAGGCGCTTGCCGGCGAGCCGGGCAAGGAGGTCGTCGCCCACAGCTACATTTTCGCGCCGGGGGCCGTGCTTCCCTGGCACATCCATCCCGACGCCGATGAGATCGCCTATGTGATCGAGGGCAATTTCACCTTTCAGATCGAAGGCAAGGCGCCGAAGGAGCTGAAAGCAGGCGAGGCCACGTACCTTGCGCCGAACGTCGTCCATCGCGGGATGAACAAGTCCGATGCGCCGGTGAAGCTTTTTGTCGTGCGCATCAAGCCGAAGGACAAGCCGCTCATGCAGGAGGTCCCGGCGCCGGCGCAATGAGCGATCGAACCCGCACAGCCCTCGTGGCACCTGCAGGTCAGCTCAAACCTCGCTTCAGGCCTAGCGCGTAAGATCCTATGGCCCAGGCCGGCAGCACGAGCAGCCAGTAGAACAAATTCGCCCGCTCGCTGAGCAGCATGCCGAAATGGTGGTGGGTGAAGGTGCCGAGCAGCGCGATGACCGTGTAGAACGCGGCAAACGCGAGCACGAAGGCTATGGCAAAGCGCGGGCTGAAGAAGCCGATATAGCTGCCGACGAGCCCCCAGACGAAATGGAGCGCGGCCTGGATCGGATCGAGGCGGAAGCCGATCGCGAAGCTGTTGGGATCGGTGCCGAAACCGTAGATGGCGTAGGCCAGGAGCATGATGCCGCCCTGCGCCAGGAAATAGGCGCTGAGCCGCGCTGCCCACACCACGAGCGGCGTCGACGGCATCTCGACGGAGCCGTCCACAGGTTGGTCTTCCGCCATGACACCTCGCTTCCCGCGCAGGGCCTTTGAGAGCCCACTCTATCCGATCGGCCTACTTTGTCTCAACCGCGTTGGCGTTGGCGGATCTCCGCAACTCGACTGGCGGGAAGCGCCCGTTCGGCTCCGATTTAGCCCCTTCTTGCCAGCGCCGGGAGGCTGTATCCTTAAAGGCCATGGACTTGATCCCGACCCCCGAAGCCCGCGCCGCGCTCCTCGCGCGCATCAAGGGCATTCTCCTTCAGCCCAAAGACGAATGGCCGAAGATCGACGCCGAGCCCGCCACCATCGGCGGGATCTATTCCAGCTATGTCGTGTATCTCGTCGCCGTCCCTGTGCTGTGCACGCTAATCGGCAGCCTCGTGTTCGGCTATGGATTTGCCGGCGTCACCTACCGCCCGTCGATTGCCGCCGCGCTGACGACCGCCGTCCTGCAATACGGGCTCCAGCTTGGCGGCGTCTATATCTTCGCCCTGATCATCGAGGCGCTGAGCCCCCGCTTCGGCGGCAACAAGGACCGCGTGAGCGCCTTCAAGCTCGCCGCTTATTCGGCAACCGCAAGCTGGCTCGCCGGCGTGTTCGCGCTGGTGCCCGGGCTCGGCATTCTCTCGCTCCTCGGGCTCTATAGCCTCTATCTGCTTTATACCGGCGTGCCGATCCTGATGAAGGTGCCGGCAGACAAGGCGCTGCCCTATACCGCCGCAATCATCGTCATCGGCATCATTCTCGGCCTCGTGGCCGGAGCGCTCTCCACCTGCATGTTGCCGAGCCGAGGGCCCGCCACACAGGGCGAGTTGAGCGGCAAGCTCAACCTGCCGGGCGGCGTGAGCGTGGACATGGGCAAGCTCGACCAGGCCGCCAAGCGCATGGAGTCGATGGGGAAGCAAATGGGGCAGCCGAATGAAGGCGCACCGAGCGGGGCGCCCTCATCCACCGAGGACGACGCCGCGCGCCTGCCCCCGATTCCCCCCGGCGATCTCAAGACCTTGCTGCCCAAGAGCCTGCCCGGCGGCTTTGCCCGCACCGACGTCTCCACCGCGGCCGGGGGCGCCGCCGGATTGGCCTTCGGAACGGCAAAGGCGACCTACACGAAGGGCAATGCCCATATCACCCTCTCGCTGATGGACATGGGGGCCATGGGCGCCTTGGCCACGCTCGGCAGCGCCTTCGGCGCCAATGCCACGGAAGAGACCGCGACCTCTTATTCCAAGATGGGCGAGGTCGATGGCCGCATGACCATGGAGAAGTTCGACAAAGAGACCAAGGACGGCACCTTTGGCGTCGTGGTGAAGGACCGGGTCATGGTCGAGGCCGAGGGAAACGGCGCCAGCATGGCCGCCCTCAAATCTGCGGTCGGTGCCATCGACCTCGGCAGCGTCGAGGCGCTCGCCAACAAATAGACTGGCGCCCACCCCTAACTCCTTGCGCAACCGAGCCGTCTTTATTGCCCGATAAACCCGCCGTGGACGCCATGAAAGCGGGACCGGCGGCTCGGAGCGCCTTGCGCGCGGCCAAGATTGCATTTAACCAACCCTTCGCGTTGATGTTAGCCCGCGAGACCGGGTAAACGGGCAGCCAAACGGAAGGGGGTCTTCATGTCGCGTAATCGCATTGCGCTGGTCGGCGCGGGCCAGATCGGCGGGACGATTGCCCATCTGGCCGGCATCAAGGAGCTTGGCGACATCGTGCTGTTCGACGTCGTCGACGGCGTGCCCCAAGGCAAGGCGCTCGACCTGTCCCAGTCGGCCCCGGTCGAAGGCTATGTCCCGAAATTCAAGGGCACCAACGAATATGCCGAGCTCAAGGACGCCGATGTGGTGATCGTCACCGCCGGCATCCCCCGCAAGCCCGGCATGAGCCGCGACGATCTCATCGAGATCAACCTCAAGGTCATGGAACAGGTGGGCGCGGGCTTGCGCAAATACGCGCCGGAAGCCTTCGTCATCTGCGTCACCAACCCGCTCGACGCCATGGTGTGGGCGCTGCAGAAGACGAGCGGCCTGCCGCGCAACAAGGTGGTCGGCATGGCGGGCGTGCTCGACGCGGCGCGGTTCCGCTTCTTCCTCTCCCAAGAGTTCGACGTCAGCCCCGAGGACATCAGCACGCTCGTGCTGGGCGGCCATGGCGACAGCATGGTGCCGCTCATCCGCTATTCCTCCGTCGCCGGCATCCCGCTCGCCGACCTCGTCAAGATGCGCTGGATCACCCAGAAGCGCCTCGACGACATCGTGCAGCGCACCCGCGACGGCGGCGCCGAGATCGTGGGCCTGCTCAAGACGGGCTCGGCCTATTATGCGCCCGCCGCCGCCGCGCTCGAGATGGCGGAGTCCTATCTCAAGAACCAAAAGCGGGTGCTGCCTTGCGCCGCCTATTTGAACGGCGAGTACGGCGTTAAGGGCATCTACGCCGGCGTGCCCATCATCATCAGCGCCAAGGGCGTCGAGCGAGTCATCGAGCTCGACCTCACCTCGGCCGAGAAGGATGCCTTCATGCATTCGGTCGAGTCCGTCAAAGCCCTTGTCGAATTGTGTCAGAGGATCGCGCCGAGCCTCGCCACCACGTCTTAAGTCCCACCCCCACGCCTCTTAGTCCCGCCCTCGAACGGCGGAGCCCGCGGATCCCTGCCATGAACATTCACGAATATCAGGCCAAGGCCCTGCTTGGGGACTACGGCGCCCCGGTGGTCGAAGGCCGCGTCGCCCACTCCGCGCAAGAGGCCGTTTCGCACGCCCGCGACCTCGGCGGCCAGACCTTCGTCGTCAAGGCACAGATCCATGCCGGCGGCAGGGGCAAAGGCGGCGGCATCAAGCTCGTGCGCACGATCGAGGAGCTGCACGCCGAGGCCGACCGCATGCTCGGCAAGCCCCTCATCACGCCGCAGACCGGACCGCAGGGCAGGCTGGTGCGGCGGGTCTATGTCGTCCCCGACGCCACCATCGCGCGGGAGCTTTATCTCTCTCTTCTGGTCGACCGCGGCTCAGGCCGCGTCGCTTTCGTCACCTCGACCGAAGGCGGCGTCGATATCGAGGCAGTGGCAGCCAACACGCCGGAGAAGATCGCCACGCTCACCGTCGATCCGGCTTCAGGCATCAGCCCCTTCCATGGCCGCGTGATTGCGCGGGCGCTCAAGCTCGAAGGCGCCCTTGCCAAGCAATGCGCGGCGCTGGTCGGGTCGCTTTACAAGCTCTTCGTCGAGAAGGACGCGAGCCTCATCGAGATCAACCCGCTGGTGGTGACCAAGGAGGGCAACCTGCTCTGCCTCGACGCCAAGATCGGCTTCGACGACAACGCGCTCTTCCGCCATGACGATATTGCCGCGCTTCGCGATTTCGACGAGGAGGATCCCGCCGAGGTGGAGGCTTCGCGGCTTGGCCTGTCCTATGTGAAGCTTGACGGCACCATCGGCTGCATGGTCAACGGCGCCGGCCTCGCCATGGCCACCATGGACATCATCAAACTCTATGGGGGCGAGCCCGCCAATTTCCTCGATGTCGGCGGCGGGGCGACCAAAGAAAGGGTGGCGCAAGCCTTCAAGATCATCCTCTCCGATCCGCATGTTAACGGCGTCCTGGTCAACATCTTCGGCGGCATCATGCGTTGCGACACCATCGCCGAAGGCATCATCGCGGCCGCGCGCGAGACCAACATCGCGGTGCCACTCGTGGTGCGCCTCGAAGGCACCAATGTCGAGCGCGGCAAGACGCTGCTGCGCGAGTCGGGCCTCGCCATCATCCCCGCCGACGACCTCGACGACGCGGCCAAGAAGGTGGTGGCAGCGGTGAAGGCCGCGGCTTGAAACTTGCAGGATTAGTCAGCTCATCCCATGTCCATCCTCGTCGATAAGAATACGCGCGTCATCTGCCAGGGCTTCACCGGAGCGCAAGGCACGTTCCACTCCGAGCAGGCGATCGCTTACGGCACCCGCATGGTCGGCGGCGTGACGCCCGGCAAAGGCGGCTCCAAGCATCTCGGGCTCCCGGTGTTCGACACGGTCAGAGAAGCGTTGGAGGCGACCGACGCCGACGCCAGCGCCGTCTATGTGCCGCCAGCTTTCGCCGGCGATGCCATGCTCGAAGCGATCGACGCGGGCGTGCGGCTCGTGGTGTGCGTCACCGAAGGGGTGCCGGTCCTCGATATGGTGAAGGTGAAGCGCGCGCTGTGCGGGTCTTCGACGCGCCTGATCGGCCCGAACTGCCCCGGAATCATCACCCCTGACCAATGCAAGATCGGCATCATGCCGGGCCATATCCACAAACCCGGAAAGGTCGGCATCGTCTCGCGTTCGGGCACCTTGAGCTATGAGGCCGTGGCCCAGACGACGGCTGCGGGGCTCGGCCAAACGACGGTGGTCGGCGTCGGCGGCGACCCTGTCCACGGCACAAGCTTTGTCGATGCGCTTGAGATGTTCCTCGCAGACGACGCCACCGAGGCCATCGTCATGATCGGAGAGATCGGCGGCAGCGCCGAAGAGGAAGCCGCCGCCTTCCTGGCGAGCGCCGGCAGCAAGAAGCCGGTCGTCGGATTTGTCGCAGGCTCAAGCGCTCCCCCTGGGCGGCGCATGGGGCACGCGGGTGCCGTCATCTCGGGCGGCAAAGGCGACGCAAAGCACAAAATTGAGGCAATGCGCGACGCCGGCATTGTCATGACAAGCTCTCCTGCCGCCCTTGGAACGACGCTTGCCCGGGTATTATATGAGGGATGAGGCGGGCGCCCAATGCTCGCCTTTTTTGCCCTTCACGCCGGTGGCCTTCAACGACCGGCAGGATTGATCCGATGACGAGACATGAACTGAACGACGTGTTTGCCCGCACGTCGTTCCTGCAAGGCGCCAATGCCACCTATCTGGCCGAGCTCTACGCCCGCTACCAGGAGGAGCCCGCCTCGCTCGATCCGGAGTGGCGCGACTTCTTCGCAAGCCTCGACGACGACAAGGACGAGGTGATCGCCGAGGCGCGCGGCCCCTCGTGGGCGCGCTCGAACGGCGCGAGCCTCTTGCCGGCCGTTGCTTCAGGCTCGATCACCGAGCGGCAAGCGCTCGACGCCGCGCGCGATACTTTGGCCGCCCGCATGCTGATCCGCGCCTACCGGACGCGGGGTCATCTCGCCGCCAAGCTCGATCCGCTCGAGCTCGTCACGCGCCGCGAGCACCCTGAGCTCAGGCCCAAGACCTACGGCTTCACCAAAGCCGACTATGACCACCCCATCTATATCGGCGGCGCGCTCGGGCTCGAATTCGCCACGCTGCGCGAGATCCTCGACATCGTGAAGCGTACCTATTGCGGGCATATCGGCGTCGAATACATGTACATCTCGGATCCCGAGCAGCGGGCCTGGATCCAGGACCGCATCGAAGGCCGCGAGGTCAGCTTCACGCCGCAAGGCAAAAAGGCGATCCTGAAGAAGCTCATCGAGGCCGAGAGCTTCGAGCGCTTCCTCGACGTGAAATATACCGGCACCAAACGCTTCGGGCTCGACGGTGGCGAATCCACGGTCCCGGCGCTCGAGCAGATCATCAAGCGCGGCGGGCAGCTCGGCGTCGGCGAGATCGTCATCGGCATGCCCCATCGCGGACGCTTGAACGTGCTCGCCAATGTCATGGGGAAGCCCTACCGGGCGATCTTCAACGAGTTCAAGGGAGGTTCGGCCCACCCCGACGAGGTCGAGGGCTCAGGCGACGTGAAATACCATCTCGGCGCCTCCTCCGACCGCGAGTTCGACGAGAACCGGGTGCATCTGTCGCTGACCGCCAACCCCTCGCATCTTGAGATCGTCGATCCCGTCGTGCTCGGCAAGGTCAGGGCAAAGCAGGACCAGCGCCATGACAAGGAGCGGAAAGAGGTGCTGCCGCTTCTGCTGCATGGCGATGCGGCCTTCGCCGGACAGGGCGTGATCGCCGAATGTTTCGGCCTGTCGGGCTTGCGCGGGCACCGCATCGGCGGCTCGCTGCACTTCATCGTCAACAATCAGATCGGCTTCACCACGGCGCCGCGCTTTGCCCGCTCCTCACCCTATCCGTCCGACGTAGCCAAGATGATCGATGCCCCGATCTTCCACGTGAACGGCGACGATCCCGAGGCCGTGGTGCACGTGACGAAGATCGCCATCGAGTTCCGCCAGCGTTACGGCAAGCCCGTGGTCATCGACATGTTCTGCTACCGGCGCCACGGCCATAACGAGGCGGACGAGCCGGCCTTCACCCAGCCTTTGATGTACCGCCGCATCGCCGAGCATCCGAGCGTGGTCGAGGTCTATTCCAAGCGTCTGGTCGAGGAGGGTCTCTTCACGCGCGCCGAGATCGACCGCATGCAGGCCGACTTCCGCGCCTATCTCGAGCAGGAGTTCGCGGCGAGCGACGCCTATCGCCCCAACCGCGCCGACTGGCTCGACGGCAAATGGTCGGGCATCGGCCATGCCGAGGAAGGCGCCCGCCGCGGCGTGACCGGCGTCGAGCTCGAGCTCCTCAACGAGGTCGGGCGCAAGCTCACCACCATCCCCAAGAGCTTCACACCGCATAAGACCATCGCCCGCATCATGGCCAATCGCCGCAAGATGATCGAGGACGGCCAAGGCATCGACTGGTCGACCGCGGAGTCGCTCGCTTACGGCACGCTGCTGGTCGAGGGCTTCCGCGTCAGGCTTTCGGGTCAGGACTCCGAGCGCGGCACCTTCTCCCAGCGCCACTCGGTGCTGATGGATCAGGAGAACGAGAAGAAATACACCCCGCTCAAGCACATCTCCAAGGAGCAGGCGGAGTTCGAAGTGATCAACTCCATGCTTTCCGAGGAGGCCGTGCTCGGCTTCGAGTATGGCTACAGCCTCGCCGAGCCGAACGCGCTCGTGCTGTGGGAGGCGCAGTTCGGCGACTTCGCCAACGGCGCGCAAGTCATCATCGACCAGTTCATCTCCTCCGGCGAGCGCAAATGGCTGCGCATGTCGGGGCTCGTGCTGCTCTTGCCCCATGGCTATGAGGGCCAGGGGCCTGAGCATTCCTCGGCGCGGCTTGAACGCTATCTGCAGCTTTGCGCCGAGGACAATTGGCAGATCGCCAACTGCACGACGCCGGCCAACTATTTCCACGTGCTCCGGCGCCAGCTGCACCGCCAATTCCGCAAGCCTCTGGTGCTGATGACGCCGAAGTCGCTTCTCCGTCACAAGCGCGTGGTATCGGCCTTATCGCAATTCGGCCCGGACTCGAGCTTCCATCGTCTCTTGTGGGACGATGCGCAGTTCCTCCCCGATCAGGCGATCAAGCTCGTCCCCGATGCCGAGATGAGGCGTGTGGTGCTCTGCTCCGGCAAGGTCTATTACGATCTTTATGAGGAGCGCGAGAAGCGGGGCGTCAACGATGTCTACCTGCTGCGGCTCGAGCAGCTCTATCCCTTCCCGGCGCGCGCGCTGATCCAGGAGCTGTCGCGCTTTGCGCAGGCCGAGATCGTGTGGTGCCAGGAGGAGCCGAAGAACATGGGCGCTTGGAGCTTCATCGAGCCCAATCTCTCTTGGGTGCTCGAGCATATCGATGCCAAGCACAAGCGACCGCGTTATGCTGGCAGGCCCTCGTCGGCGGCGACCGCGACCGGGCTGATGAGCAAGCATACGCGCGAGCTTAAATCGTTCCTCGACGAGGCATTGAGCTAGACTGCGGACAGACAAGGCGGGAGCCATGGCGACTGAGATCCGGGTGCCAAACTTGGGGGAATCGATCGTCGAGGCGACGGTCGGCCAATGGTTCAAGCAGGCAGGCGATGCGGTATCCGCTGCAGAGCCGCTGGTCGAGCTCGAGACCGACAAGGTGACCGTCGAGGTGCCGGCTCCCACCTCAGGCGTGCTGTGCGAGATCACGGTCAAGGCCGGCGAGACCGTCGCGGTGGGCGGCCTTCTCGGCGCCATCAGCGCGGGCGACGGCCAGGCCAAACCGGCAAACCTAAAGCCTGAATCGGCCTCCCCCGGTCTGGTGGATCTTGCGACCGCCGAGGCTTCAGCGATTGTCGAGCAACCCGCCATGCGCTCACCCAAGGCCGCCGCGGCCGAGGCTAAGACGCTCGAGCGCGAGCCGATGCGCCGCGAGGAAGTGAGCGGCGACGAGATGCCGCCATCGCCTGCCGCGCGCAAGCTGCTCGCCGAGGGAGGGCTTGGCCCGAGCGACGTAAAGGGCTCAGGCCGCCGCGGCCAGATCCTCAAGCAGGACGTGCTTTCGGGCGGGCCCGCGGCCTCGACTGCAGCGGGCGAGGTCGAGCACGCCGCCAAGTCGCTCCTTCAGCGGGAGCGGAAACCGAAGCCGGTCACAGCTCCTCACGCGCCTGTGGCGCCCGACGACGCCGCCCGCGAGGAGCGGGTGCGCATGACGCGGCTCCGCCAGACCATCGCCAAGCGTCTCAAGGTGGCGCAAGACGTTGCCGCCATGCTCACCACGTTCAACGACGTGGACATGAGCGCCGTGATGCAGTTCCGCGCCGACTATCGCGAGGCCTTCGAGAAGAAGCACGGGGTGAAGCTCGGGCTGATGGGCTTCTTCGTCAAAGCTGCCGTGCAGGCGCTGAAGGACATCCCTGCGGTCAATGCCGAGATCGACGGCGAGGACATCGTCTACAAGAACTATTATCACATCGGCGTTGCCGTCGGCACTGAGCGTGGCCTCGTGGTGCCGGTGCTGCGCGACGCCGATCGCATGAGCCTCGCCGAGATCGAAACCGCGATCGGCGATTTCGGCGCCCGCGCGCGCGCGAGCAAGCTCAGCCTCGAAGAGATGCAAGGCGGCACCTTTACCATCACCAATGGCGGCACCTACGGCTCGCTGCTTTCCACCCCGATCCTCAATGCGCCGCAGTCCGGCATTCTCGGCATGCATCGCACCGAGCAGCGCGCGGTGGTGCGCGGTGGTCAGATCGTGGCGCGGCCGATGATGTATCTCGCGCTCTCCTATGATCACCGCCTGGTCGACGGCAAAGACGCTGTCACCTTCCTCGTGCACATCAAGGAGTCCATCGAGGATCCGAAGCGGCTGGTCCTCGATCTGTG